>NZ_MBEM01000098.1:0-2378 GCF_001954045.1 Mycobacterium sp. SP-6446
GGCGGCCACATTGCGCGGCGACGCCCGCGACGTGAGCGGCGTACACGACGTCGTGACCACCCCCGCGCTGCGTCCATTGATGGTCAGCGCGGACAACAAGGCCTTCTACATGGCGGTGAGCCTGCGGGCGCCGGGCGGGACTCCGGAGTCCACGCGGGCATACCAGCGGATCATGGAGATCGCCAAGCGTTCCACCGCGGGGTCGACGCTGACCGCGGAGCTGACCGGCCAAGGCGCCATGGCCGGCGACCTGACCATCGTCAGCACGCGGGACATGCACATGATCGAAATGGTCACCGCGTTGCTGGTGCTGGCCATCCTGCTGGTGATCTACCGGCGGCCGGTCATGGTGGCGGTGGTGCTGATAGTCCTCGGTATTTCGGTCACGTCGGCGCAGGGAGCGGTGTCGGCGCTAGTGCAGGCCGGGCTCGGGGTGTCCTCGCTGACGATCGCGTTGATGACGGCCATGATCTTCGGCGCTGGCACCGACTATGCCGTGTTCCTGATCAGCCGTTACCACGAGTACATCCGGTCGGGGATGAACTCCGATGTGGCCGTTCAGAAGGCGCTGAGTTCGATCGGTGAGGTCATCGCGGCGTCAGCGGCCACCGTCGCCGTCACGTTCCTGGGCATGGTGTTCACCCGACTGCCCGCGTTCACGAGTATTGGTCCGGCGCTTGCCGTTTCGGTCGGGATGGCGTTTGTCGCCGCCGTCACGCTGTTGCCCGCCATGCTCGTGCTCGCCGGCCGGCGCGGTTGGGTGAAGCCACGACCGCCGCTCACTGGCCGCATGTGGCAGCGCTCAGCCGTTCAGCTGGTGCGCCGGCCGAAGGCGCACCTGCTGGTCAGCCTGTCGGTGCTCATCGTGCTGGCAAGCTGCGCGGCGTTCCTGCGGCCGAGCTTCAACGACCGCCTGCAGTTGCCGCAGTCGGCGCCCAGCAACGTGGGCTACTCGACGATGGCAGCTCACTTTTCGACGAGCACCCTGCTGCCGGAGTACATCTACGTCCGGTCGCCGCACGACCTGCGGACGTCGCGGGCCCTGGCCGACCTGGACCAGATGGCGCAACGCGTTTCGCAGCTGCCCGACATCGCGGCGGTGCGCGGCATCACGCGGCCTACCGGGCAGCCGCTGGATCAGGCGAAGCTCAGCAACGAGGCCGGCACGGTCGGCTCCAAGCTCCAGGACGCGTCGACCCAGATCAGCGACCGGACCAGCGACCTCGACGCGCTCACCAACGGCGCCGACCAACTAGCGGCCAGCCTTGCCCAAGTCCGCGACCAGGTCCGCGCCGCCAGCGGGCCGATGACCCAGCTCGCCGCGACGGTGGGCCAGGCGCAGCAGCAGCTCGGCGCGGCGGCCACCGTGCTGGACACCGTACGTCAGCTGGCTAGCGGGTCCGTTGCGACGCTCGCAAACAGCGTTGCCGCGGCCGCGGCCCCGATGCTCGGTGGTTCGATCCCGCGCCCCTCGGTTGACGCCGTCCAGGCGGCGGTGCAGAACCTGACCGGACTCTTGGCCACGACATCGAACAGCCTGCGGGCGGCGGGCGGCAGCACCGCCGGCATGTCGCAGAAGATCGGGGCCATGCAGGCGGCCGCCGACCAACTAGCCGACGGGAGCCGGCGGCTGGCCGTTGGCGTGCGTACCCTCGTCGAGCAGACCAAGAAGATGGGCTTGGGCATGAGCCAGGCGGCCGACTTCCTGCTGTCGATGAAGCGCGACGCCACGACGCCTTCCATGGCCGGCCTGTACATCCCGCCGCAGGTGATCACCTCGGACGACTTCAAAAACGCGGCCAAGATGTTCATCTCACCCGACGGCCACGCGGTGCGCTACATGGTCGAAACGAAGTTCGACCCCTTCAGCACCGCCGCGATGAACCAGGTCGAGTCGATCCTGGACACCGCGCGCGGTGCGCAACCGAACACCACGCTGTCGGACGCGACAATCTCGATGGTCGGCATGACACCGATGTACACCACGCTGCGCAGCTACTACAACAACGACTTCCGGTTGATCGTCATGATGACGCTGCTCGTCGTGTTCGTCATCCTGGTGATCTTGCTGCGGGCGCTCGTGGCTCCGTTGTATCTGATTGCCTCCGTAGTGATCTCGTACCTGTCGGCGGTGGGGCTGGGTGTCGTCTTCTTCCAGTTCGTGCTCCACCAGGCGATCAGCTGGAACGTGCAGGCGACCGCGTTCATCGTGCTGGTGGCCGTCGGCGCCGACTACAACCTGTTGTTGATCACACGCATTCGCGAAGAGTCACGCTTCGGCATCCGATCCGGCATCATCCGCGCCGTCCGTTCGACGGGTGGTGTCATCACGTCTGCCGGCATCATCTTCGCCGCCTCGATGTTCGGCATGCTGACCG
>NZ_MBEM01000099.1:0-1168 GCF_001954045.1 Mycobacterium sp. SP-6446
ATCGACCCGGAGAACTTCTGGCGCAGTGCCGGGCTGCCCGAGTTCCGGTGGCCCGACCCGAACGGTACCCGGTTCCCCAACGGCGCACCTCCGCCGGCTCCGACGGTGCTGGAAGGCACACCGCAGCATCCGGGGCCGGCCGTCCCGCCCGGATCGCCGTGCTCCTACACGCCGGGGCCGGGCGCCTCGCCGCGGCCCGTCAATCCGCTGCCCTGCGCGGGCGCCGCCATCGGCCCGTTCGGCGGACCCGCATTCCCGGCGCCGCTAGACGTCCAGACGTCGGCGCCCAAACCCGATGGGCTGCAACCAGAACCGGGCATTCCGATCGCGGGCCGCCCGGGCGAGACGCCGCCGGATGTTCCGGGCGCACCGGTGCCGTTGCCCGCGCAGGTGCCCCCCGGCGCGCGCACCGAACCGCTGGGGCCGGCCGGCCCGACACCGCCACCGTCGACGTTGGCGCCGGGCCTGCCGCCGCGCCCTGCCCCACCACCGGGACCGGGACCGCAGCTGCCGGCGCCGTTCATCACGCCCGGCGGGACGGGAGGTAGCAGCCAATGAGCACCATCTTCGACATCCGCAGCCTTCGACTGCCCAAAGTGTCGCGCAAGGCATTGCTCGCCGCGGCGTTGGTAACGGTGTTGGCCCTCGTCGCGCTCGTCGTCGGGGTGCAGCTCTACCGGAAGCTGACCAACACGAGCGTTGTCGCGTATTTCTCCGAGACCCTCGCGCTCTACCCCGGCGACAAGGTCCAGATCATGGGCGTCCGGGTGGGTTCGATCGACAAGATCGAGCCGGCCGGCGACAAGATGCGAGTCACCTTCCACTACAGCAACAAATACAAGGTGCCGCTCAACGCCACCGCGTCGATACTCAACCCCAGCCTGGTGGCCTCGCGCACCATCCAGCTGTCGCCGGCCTACACCGATGGACCGGTGATGAAGGACGGCGCGGTGATCCCGGTAGAGCGCACCCAGGTGCCCGTCGAGTGGGATCAGCTGCGCGACTCCCTCAACGGGATCCTGCGACAGCTGGGCCCGACGCCGCAGCAGCCGGAGGGCCCGTTCGGCGAGCTCATCGAATCGGCCGCGGACAACCTGGCCGGCAAGGGCAAGCAGGTCCACGACACCCTGAACAGCCTGTCGGAGGCGTTGACCGCGCTGAACGAGGG
>NZ_MBEM01000100.1:0-50260 GCF_001954045.1 Mycobacterium sp. SP-6446
AGGGGTGTGTAGGGGTTTTTCGGAATTTCTCGTGAAGACGCAAATATAGAAATCTCCGACTTACCCCTACACACCCCTGCGCAGTGCTTCAGACAAGCCATCCGTTGAGATCTCCCCTGGCGGCCTGGACAACCCCGCCGGTCGTCTTCAGTTCACTGGTTCCGGTCACCTGCCCTTGAGGACAATAGGATCTGGGCGCTAGTAACCACCGCCCTGTTCTAGACGTGTACGACGGCGGCGTTGGGTCGGGCTTCGAGCAGCCTGCGCACGACGATGTCGCGGTGGCAGTCGGCGTGGTCGAACTCGAAGCACAGCAGCGCTACCACGCCGCCGTCCAGCAGCTCGGACACGTGGGCCAGCGCATCGGTCGCGGCGGCAGTCTCGAGGACGTCGCGGTACCGGGCGCGGGACCTAAGCTCACCGGCGCGGAATCCGGCGCGGTTGTCCTTCGGGTTGCCGAGCGCGCGGTGATGCACATACGTAATCCCCACGTCGGCAAGGGCCGCGGATAGCTTCGTCTTCGAGAGCCCGGGCTTGCGGCTCAGCGGGGTCAGGCGCACGTCCACCAGCACGCGGACGCCCTCTTCGAGGAGCTGGGCGACGAGATCCTCGACGGTCTTCCCCTCGTAGCCAATGCTCACCAGGGTTCCCGTTGCGGCCATGTGAGCGGCGTTGGTGTCAGAGGTGCCCATGGCTCACTATGGTGCAGCGCCGCCGCCGGCGGCCGACGGTAACCCCGCCGGTGCGCGACGGAACCGTGACCGTAGTATCGGCCGGTCTGGCCCATGCCGCGGTGTGATGGTGCGGCGAACGCCGCGTGCCCGCAGTGTCCCCGCGAATCACACGCGCGTCGACCAATTCGGCGAGAACGGAAGCAACCTCCGCTTGGACGTGCTGATGATCCGCCGATCCTGCTGCCGGACGGGTAGAACGACCCGCCGCGGCGGCGGGCAGTCGTCAGGAGCTTCGGGATCCCACTCGTCCTCGTCCGGCAGCCCCGCACCCGTCATGCGCATGTTGATGCCGCTGAACTGGCCCTGAAGATCCTTCTTCGTCAACTCGTGGGACATCGTGCGAACGACCGATCCCTCCGCAGCGACGGGGCCGTAGATGGCGTCGCGCACCACACGGGCCCCGATGATCGTCACCTCCCCGGCCTGCCTCGTGTAGCGGCGGCGGGCGACGTTCCACAGCGACGACACCGCCAGCTGGATCAGGACCGACACCTCGATGTCCTGATCCGGGAGAGTGTGAGTCAACGACACCCACCACTCCGGCCCGCCCTTAGCTCCGGGCGTTTCGGGCTTGTGCAGGTACGTGAGCTGCGACCCCGACGCGAGGTGAATCGGGTCTCCACCGTCGGGAGGCGTAAACACCATCCTGGTGCTCTCGTCGGTGTGCACCACCGTGAGGCCGTGCTTGGCAGAGTTGTACAGAAACGACTCCGACAGGACCGTGTTGGCGGCGGTTCCCAGGAGCAGCTGCCACGCGGTTACCGTGTCGTCAAACTCGTCGACTCCGACACCGAGCTCCGCTTCGCCCGGGTCCGCGCCGCCGAGGAACACCCGGGCCACGTAGTCGCGATCGAACCCCGTCCGCAGGGCCGTGCTGACCTTCGCCTTGAAGTCGGCAAAGCTGACTGATGCGGCCATGCCCAGCCACGGGCAGTCCTGCTTGTCGACGTGCGCGAAGTACAGGCGCAGCAGCATCTCGCAGGCGTGGTGCAGGACCAGGACGCACTCGGTGCGCACGTAGCGGTCGCGGGCCCGCTTCGACGGGACCGGTACGGCGGCGCGGCGAAAGACACCTACGGCCCGCTCCGACGCGTACGCGGACGCCAGGGCCTCCGGCGGCGCCAGCATCAAGGTGACGGCCTCGATCTTGGTCAGCAGGTACTCGCTCGGGTCGTCCTGGTAGAAGGTCGCGTTGAGTTCGGAGAACAGTTCATGCGCCAGCCGGGGGCCGGCCGGAGACCCGCTCTTCGGCTTGCGGGACCTGCTCCGGCTACGCGTCATCAGCGCAGCTTAGGGCGGGCCACCGACAGGGCAACCTACTCACCCTCAAGAAGCACCGGTTCCGGTTGTTCCCCGAACCGGCGGCGCCACAGGTCTCCCACCTCGTCTGCGAACTGAATGTCGGCGCGCACTTCCCCAGCAGCCGCGACGTACAGTACGGCGGCGGGCTGGCCCGCGGGAATGACCCGCGGGAATTGATCGACCATCTGCTGCTGCATGCCTCGCAGAAACGCCGAAAACTGCGGCGAGCCAACAAGATGGTTGGCCATCATCGGGCCGTAGGAACCGAGCTGCCCGAGCTGTGAGAGCTGGCCACCGAACCCCATGCCCTGCGGCGGTCCCGAGTAAATCGACTGGGCATGTTGCCCGGCGGCGCCCAGTGCCCCGCTGAGGCCCTGCGCGAACAGCTCGCGTGCGAGGTCCTCTATCGAAAAGTTCCCCTTGGCGGGCAGGCATCTGCCCGCCGAAGGGTGGCCGGACTCGTCAACGAGGTAGGCGTCGACCTCGAGGTCCGTGATGGGTCCGGTGGTGCCGTTGTTGACCGTGACCTTCCACAGGTTCTGTCCGATCGGGACCCTCTCGGCCGAGACGGTGACCGCGCGGATGCGGCCACCACTGTTGCCAGCTGCGGCTCCCGCGCCGATCGTGACGTGGGTGATGTTGTCGCGGCCGACGTTGACGTTCCGCTGGGTCGAGGTGAAGGTCTGCGCGGAAGCAAGCTCGCTGGCTACTGCTCCCGCGCCACCGGAGGGTGGGGCGGCTCCTGAGGGCCGCGGGCCGACACACCGCTGACTCGCATCGAGCCGTCCGCGGTGATGTCCTCGGCGACGACTCCGCTGCCGCCCTCGACCGCGATGTCGGCGATCTCGATGTCGCCGCCGACAGAAGCGCGCCGCAACATCACCCCCACCGTCGCCGGCGCGTCGGGCTCCTGCTCCTCGACCAAAGTCAACAGGGTCTGCGCCAGGCCGCGAAGGTCCTCGTCGTCGTTGGCGCCGGCCGCGGCGAGCTTCTTGGCCAGAAGAGCGCGTCGCAGCTCTTCCTCCGGTTCCTGCTCGAGACCGGTGACCTCGGCGGCCACCGAGCCGTACCTACTGGTCAGCCAGCTTTTCAGCGCGCTGTACGCATCGGTGATCGCCTCCTTGGCCGTTTTGCGCACGCCATCAGACGCTCCGATCGCGACCGCCGCCGCAATCATAGTGACCGGCTCCATCTACCACCTCCGACTCGTCGGCCCCGCCTCGCGCGCTGGACCCCGTTTTCAACCTAACCCGCAACACCGACACATCCCCGAGGAGAACAGTGGTGTCACCAACCTCGCGAGGGGGGCAGCACTTTTGGTCACCGTCACCGTGCGCGAGGACCGCACCCGCGCTACCCGCGGTGCGACGGGTGAACCCGAGCCGCGGCGATCTGCTCCAGCTCGTCCGAGGACAGCAGGTAGTCGTCCGGGTCGAACCCCCGGCTGCGGGCGTCCATGATGCGGCGGTACTCAGCGAGCATCCGCATGTAGGTGTCGAGCATCCGGTGATGGGAGTTCCCGTCGTCGTTGCGTTTCAGCTGCGGCCGCAGCTCACTCCAGCGGTGGCCATCGTCCATCAGGTGCTCGACGTAGCTGGCCATGTGGTGCTCGAGCCCGTCGTTGTGGTCAAAGCCCCGGAACTCCAGTCCGTACGCCGCCTCCTCGTTGACCGAGGTCCCCTGCTCCTCCAGCCGCCTGACGCTGAACGTGATCGCGCGGAACATGTCGAGGATGTCCAGTACGCGGCCGCAGTCGCGCTTGGACAGCTCTGTGCGGAACCCGGCGACTTCCCGCCAGTACTCCCCGGTGAAGCCCGCCTCGATCACCCGCGCACGCTCCAGCTGGTCATCTGCGTCCCCGTCATCGCCATTGGCGTCCTGGGGCAGTACACGGGCGAGGATGCGGTGAAGCATCGAGAGCATCTGCCGGTCGGCGATCCGCATGGTTTCCGGTGCCGGCTCGTCTCCGTGCTTCACCGGCTGCTCGTACACGGGGACGACCGCCGCCATGACCAGATCGCGGACGAACTCGCTGAGCGTGACTCCCTCGGCGTCGGCCATCTCCTTGAGCTGATCGCGGATCCGGTCTTCCACGCGGATGTTCAGGACGGCCATACCAGCTCCTTCGTAGTTATGTATGACACTAATCGTAGCATCGTCATACACGATGTCCAGGTAACTCTCAGAGGAGGATTAGTTGAGCACAAGCTACGCTCGACTTCAGAGAGCGACTCGCGCTAATCCATGAGTGGAGGCGAGGAGACGACAATGAGCGAATCGAGCGATTTTGCGGTCAGCGAGGCTGCGCAGGCAGCCACGTCCAGCGAGGGTCTGCTGCCGGAGTTGCTCCAGCATTTGCGGCAGAACCGGACCGTTTTGCGTGAGGAGTGGGCCCGCAGGATTAACCAGGCGCGGTTGCTTACCGCGCTGACCCCCGAGGAGTTCTTCTCTGAGGTCACCGCCGTCTACGACAACTACGTCGAGGTGCTTGAGAGCGGTAGCGTCGAGACGCTGCAGGCGTACGCGCGTGACCTCTCGGAACGCATCATCCCCGAAGGCGTGGAGACCGACGAGGTGCTCGGCATCGTGCTGCTACTGCGTGACGTGCTGGCTCGCTCGCTGTTCGAGAAGTATCAGAACGACTTCGAGATGCTCAACCGGGTGCTGGACGCCTACGAGCCGGCGGCCAACCGCATCGCCAACACCGTGGTTGTCAGCTTCGTCCAAGCGCGCGAGCGCATCCGTCGGCAGCAGGAGGAGGCGATGCGAGAGCTGTCCACGTCGACCGCGCGGGCGCCCTCGGAAGCCGCGCTTCCGAGTAGCCAGCCGCCCGAGCGGCCCACGGATGCCTTGTCGACGGCGGTAACAACGCGCGCAGGGAATTCGGTCCCTGGGATCGTGGGTTCTAACCCAGTCGGATTTCTGATCGTGCTGGCGTTCGTGGCGTTCGTGTTCGTTTACGCCCTGGCTGGTGCGGGGGCAGCCGCGATTGCCTTCTGGGCCGTCGTGCTGGGTCTGCCGGCATTGTTGGTTGTGGTGTCGGCCCTAGGGGCAGCGTGGAGAAGCAGCCGGCGCGCCGAGGCACCGGAGATTGCCAGCTTCGTTGTGCAATCGACCACGCCGCCGTCATCGCCCCGCAGACCGACATCCTAGGAACAACCAACTGTGGCTGAGGAGAAGGACGCAGACAAGCCGTCCCTCAAGGACCTATGGGAAAGTGCGAGAACCCCCGCTGATTACGCATCAATCGTCGTGGGCGGCACTGTCGGGCTGGCACTCGACGCAGTGGTGTTCGTACACAGTGGAATCCCGACACCGACAGCGACCGTACTTGGCGCCGGCGGCCTGTATTCGATAAAGAAGTCGTGGGACGCCGGCCGCGACGCCAGGAAGCGGAGAAAACAAGCGCGCACGGCCAGGAAGAAAGCGCAGAAACTCATCGCGCAGTTCGGGGCCGCGGGATACGTCAGCGGCGCCGCGGCCCTACAAGCCCAGCTGGATATGTGTGAAGAAGGCGACATTGACGACCAATACCGGTTGGCCCGCGCTCTCGAGTCCGCGCGAACGGACTTTGTGGCTTGGGTGAAGGCATCGCAAGCACACAATGACCGGCCGGAACCGGACTCGCGAAATCCACCGCAGGGCGGCGAGTAGCGGCGAAAAGCGCTGTCTGCTGAATGGAAGGGTCGTCCCTCCTCGCCAAACATCGGGCCGCCTGTGGATGCAACCTCATCGGCGCCCACTGCTCTCCTGCAGGTATTGGCCGAAAACCACAAGCAAAGCGGCAGGTTGGCTTTCCGGTCTCGTTTCTAAAGATCTGGGACCGAGCGCGCGCTCTACGGCAACCGTCAGATTTGCGCAGGTCGCCGAGTCTGATTTCCTAGTGTCACAAGGCGAGTCCGACTTACTCAGGATCTGACATCGAACTAAATGTCGGGCTCCGGTAGTTCATTGTGACCATGAGCACCGCCGCGTACCTCCGGGTGTCCACCGGGCAGCAGTCCGTCGATCAGCAGCACGACGCAATCGCCGCTGCAGGAATCACGCCCGGCCGGATCTTCAGCGACACCGCCTCGGGCCGCGCTGGCAGTGACCGGCCCGGCTGGCGCGAGTGCATGGGCTGGCTTCGCGAAGGCGATCACCTCGTAGTCGTCGCCGTGGACCGGCTCGGACGGTCCGTTCGGGAAGTCGCAACTGCACTACACGAGTTGACCAGTCGCGGTGTCCATGTACGGTCGCTGCGCGAGGGGGTGGACACGAGCACTCCAACGGGGCGAGCCGTCACGAGCATCATGGCCACCATCGCGGAGCTGGAACTGGAACTCGGCAAGGAGCGCCGCGCCGCCTCCCGCGAGGCTCGGCTCGCTCGCGGCTTGGCCGCTACCAAGCCCATGAAACTAGATACTGCCCAGCAGAAGCAGCTTCTCCGCCTATATCAGCAGGGCGAACCGGTGAGCGAGTTGACCTCCATGTTCGGAATCAGTCGCAGCACGGTGTTCAGGACCCTAAAGGTTTTGAAGAAACAGGACGTCGCGGTACAGGCGGCCAAGCAACCGCACCATCACGGAGGGAGCGTCAGCGCTGTGTCGTTGATGCAGTTCGTTCCACCGACTCGATGAAGCGCCTGGCCAGACGATTAACGCGCAGGCCGCCGAGCCGAGGACATCCCACCGGCATACCGAGCGGTGATCCGGAGGGACCGCACGCCCGTCCGCTTCGGTGCGCTAGGTACCAGGTGGTCAGGATTCGTTAAGTGCGTCAAGCACTTCCGGTACTCGGAGCGGCCACACCGCTGCCACGCCCATGCCCAGCCGTGCGAGGCGGCGGCGCCGGCCCTCCTTTGCTTAACCACTTCGGCACTCCTCAACTTCGATCACGGTGGGGCCTTCTGCGATGTCCGGGCATCATCATTATCGCCGGAGCCCGGGGATGCCCTAGATCTGCCGCCACTGGTCAGGCTTCTTCTTGTCATTCAGGTGTCTAACGCGGGCGACATGAGGTGTGTGCCCCTGCTGCTTCGCCCACGCGATGGCTTCCTCCTGGGTGTCCAACTCGGCAAGAACGCTATCCGCGTGGTCTTCCACCACATAGTGAGAAATAGGGTCTCCATCACGGCCTTTGGGCCGCGGTTCGACGAAAACGTTGGCCATGGGTTTCTCCTCGCTGGGCGCTGCTAGACCACACGCATACCGCCCCTCACAGGGCGCTTGCGGATTGGCCGCGCTGTCAATCACCGAGGCGGTAGGTCGCTCCACCCCTTGCCGTTCCAGTAACGCTCTTTGCCGGTGCTCGCCGGGTCGGGGTACCAGCCACGCTTCGTGGCTCCCGAAGGCGGCGGAAGGATCTTCGTGGGCGCCGCCGTGGGCTGGTTGGCCCGGTAGAGCACCAGGGAGCTGATCAGTAGTCCGAGGCCCAGGACAATGAAGACTGTCGCCCACAGCTGGTGCTCGGAGAGTAGGGGCGCGCACGCGGTCTCCACGTACGGGTCGAGCGTGCCGGAGCCCCCGCCGAACGCGGAGCCGCACGAGATGCCCTGCGCCGAGGAGAGCGAGATGTTGGTGTTGCCGATGACGAGGCCTGCGATGATCGCGACGATGCCGAGCGGCAACACGATCCTGAAGGCGGTCATCGGCCGTTCCCTGCACGAAGAGGCATTACGACACCTTGGTGAGGGTGAACGTGTCGGGGCCGTACGTCCGGGGCGGGTCGCCGCACACCCCGACCGTGGTCGACGTGGTACTCGTGCCCCTGAGTGTGGCGGCGGCGACCGAAATGGTGACTGTCGCCGGGGCCGTGGTGCCGTCCCTGCAGTGCACGGCGTCCGGTGAATCGACCGTGGCGACCGATCGGCCGTTGCTCAACTTGAGGTCGTAGTTGGCCGCGCTGTGGCTCGTGAACACGTGGGCGCACCCGGGACCGCAGGGGGTGGCGGTCCACGTCGAGGTGAAGCCGGTCTGGTTGACGTAGTTGTAGGTGCCGCTTAGCCCGTCGTCGGCCCACGCGGGACAGGCATAACCAACGGCGGCTGCCGCGACACCTGCCGCCACCGAAAGACGACGTTTGATGTGCATGTTTCTCCTCCCCGTTGAGCCGAGCGGTAACCGCCGCAACGGGATTCACCCGCCTGCGTACCCGGCCCGCACAGCGCGGACTTCGGGCGCCTGGACCGCCTGGGCCAGTTCCTGTATCTGCCAGCCCTGGGCCGGGCACAGCCACCGGATCGCGGCGCCGACCTCGTAGGCGGTCTCCAGGAAGGGCAGCCCTGCCGGGCCTACCGAATTGGCTGCGACGTTGGCCCACGACGGTTGAGGGTTGGCGTCCAGCGCGTGGCACATCACGTAGCCGTTGTTCAGCAGCTGGTCGCTCGTTCCGGGGGTGCCGTGGGCCTGCAGTTGGTTGACGTAACCCGCCTGCGCGGCGTCGGCGTGGGCGCTGCCCGACTCGTACAAGGGCGGCAAAACAAGTACAGCCGCAGCAAGCGCGGTGGCGATAACCCTCATAAGACCGGCCGCTCCTTCATGGGGCAACTTCGCTAAAGCCGTGGGGCCCGCGGTTTTATGGCGGGGGCATTGGTAGTGGCGTGGGCGGGCGCTGCCCCCAAATTGGGGCGGATGGCGGGTTATAGCCGGGCGGTGGCTCCGGCGGGTAGCACCCCAATTGGTACGGCCACGTATAGGAGGGTCTGGCCACCCAGTTCGCAGGGCATCCCTGCGGCGCCAGCGGACCCAGGGGCGCCGCGACCAACGCGAACGCGACACCTACCGCCGCGATGGTCTTCAGCATGATTTGGGCCCTTTGATTTAGTCCAGGTCGAGGCGGTCGGAACGAGCGGGGATGAATATCCTAAATTGGGATATTAGCAGGTGCACGGTGCGCTGGCCGGGTGGAAAAGTCCATCTATTCCGCGCAATACCAGCAACTGTGCGCGTTGCTGCGGGAGTTGCGCCGGGACGCTGGACTCACCCAGGTCGACGTCGCCGAGCGGCTCGACGTCCCCCAGTCGTTCGTCAGCAAGTACGAGTCCGGCGAACGTCGACTCGATGTCATAGAACTCCGCCACGTTGCCGGGGCCATCGGCACAACGCTTGAAGCGATCGTCGAACGCCTCGACTAAAGACGGGCCGCCGTCTTTCGACCTGCTGCGGGGTAGAGAGGTGACGCGGAGATTTATTAATGTCGCTGCCCGGGGTCGCGCCGAGTTAAATTTCACGCAAAATCTGTCTTCAGGATAGGTACGAGCTCCGGGAGGCGTTCATCCACTGGAAAATTGCGCAATTATGTCGTGAGCTGGGGTTTGTGCCTGCGATTTGCATGATGGGCACCAAATTCATTTCAAATATCGGGCCAATAAGTACCACTTGTCTGAGACTCGACCGCAGCAGCAGGAGCCAAAAGAAGAAAGTTGCGTTGCGGGGTCTATTCCTGGTCCATGCGGTGCTTGCTGGACCAGGCGCGGTATGCCAGGTAGCCCATCAAGACGGCGAGGCCTCCGGTCCCGATCAGGCCCAGCGCCGTGCCGTGGGTGCACAGATTCAGCAAGAACAGGGCCAGGGAGAGCACAGCCACCACGGCATACAACGCTGGGCTGTACAGGGAGTTCCTCTTCACGTGGGGGGCCTCCCTGTCGTCGGCGTCTCTGGTGTTCAGCATGCCAGTCATCATTCCAGTTGCGCGGCCTCAATCTAGGCATTTGCTGGCGGCGTCCAGGCCGTCAGCGACCGCCGCCGTACCGACAGCGACTTGACCGAGCGCGGCAGGAATCCCCGCGAGGGTCAGACTCTCAGGGACTGCGGTCAAGATCCCAACCGTGCCGACTGGGGGCTCCAAGATCGCTTTCGTCGCGTCGTAGATGCTGCATGGCGGTTTGGCGGCCGCTGCGGCCGGACCCGCCGCGGCGCCGGGGTTTGGCACTGGGGATGCGGGCATCGGCACGCCAGGCGACGGCGGGGCCGCTGGCGGTGCGGTGATGGCCTGCTGGTACTGGGAAATGAATGGCTGAGGTGGCGGCGGGGTCCCATCAGGGGTATCCCACGGTGCGATCGACGGCGGGTTGGGAGGCCCAGCGGCGTTGTCTTGGGTGAAGTCCACTAACCGGACCCCGTTGTGGCCATTGGTCGGCGCTGGTGACTGGACCCCGTTGCGGTCGTTTGTCGGACGCTGCGAGACAGGATTGGAGATCGGGTTCTGCGCAAAGCCGACACTACCGACACCGCCTGCGGCGGCGGTGAGCTCACTTGCGACCTTGGCGTCTGCCCCCTCGAGTTGCTCGGCACGCAGCCGAATATCAGTGGCGAACGCTTCCGCCTGAGCTTGACGTGCGGCCCGTTCTCGGGCGGTAGTGCTGCGGGTGTCGGTGACCGATAAGTCTTCGCCGACAGTGAATCCCGCATTCTGCGCGTCTTCGATTCCATACAGGACTCGCCGCTGGGCCGCGCTGATGTCACTTGCACCGTTGCGGGCTATCCCAGCTGCCTGTCGGAGCTGATCGGCTTTGCCACTGACCACAGAGAGATCCGCCCCGGTGCGTTCCCGCAACGCGTCGCCGCCAGCGCCCTGCCACGACATGGAATGCGATTGGTTGCGCATCGTCACAAAGGCGTCTTCCCACCGGTCGGCCGTTTGCGTCCAGTAGCCGGCAGCGTCGATCAGAGGCTCGGTGCTCCATGCCTGGATCTGTGAGAGGGTGGCGGGCATCTACACCACCGTCACCTGAGTCACACCGGACATCTCGGCCGCCGATGCGGCCTCTTGGCTGGTGTATCCACCGACAGCCGCGGTCACCCCGCCGACCGTCGCCTGCGTTCGCGCCGTAAACGCCGCTGCGGCAACACCAATCGCCGCGTTGACACCGTTCACTGCCGCCGTGGTGGCCTGGAACGGCTGCCCCGGCGACGGCGGCGCCCCCACGAGTTCGGAGGTCAGCGCTTCCCACTGGCCAGCCGTGGCTTCTAGCTCGGCGGGGACGACCTGCAATGCATCTTGCCCCATAACGGCAGGAGTGTATGCGGGTCACTCGTGGACCGCTATTCACCGGCCGGTACGGCGGGCATCGCCGACTCCGGCGCCGCGATGCGGCGTTACCACTCGGCCCGTATCGACGTCGCCGCGACTGATCACCGACACGGATGCGCGGGATATCCTTAGTGACGTCGCGGATGCCGACCGATATCCCCGTCATCGACGGCGCCGAACCCGACGAGCCCGACAGAAACCAGACTGCATGACCACCCTCGTCCGCTACCACCCACGCGGTATCGACATTGACCTCGCCGAACTGCCCACCGAGCTGTACAGCGAGATCGTCAGCCTGCACGGGCAGATCGACCCGCCGCCGGCGATCCCCGTGCTCACCTGTCTAGGCAACGGTGCGCCGATGTACGTCTACCGACACCACACCGGCCGCTTCTACGCGCGGCATTACCCCGGGGGGAACGTTGACGGGCACTGTCACCGCATAACCACCATGTCCGACGAGCACCGCCGGCAAGCCGAATACACCCGCCGGGCCGCCGCCGAGGCGGGCCTGCCCGCCATGCTGGAGAAGTCGACCGGGAACGGAACCCGCCTCGACGTCGCGGTTAGCGGGTTGAACGATATTGGGTTTGAAGTCCAGCGCTCTCAGCTGTCACGAGCCCGGGCCAAAATCCGCGCGATGAAGTCGTTTGAGGCGGGCTGGCCCACGGCGTGGGTCACTGACACCGAACGCGACCCCGACTGGGCCGATCACGTGCCCACCGCCCGGCTTACCGTGCGAGGCTGGGACGTCATGCCGCCGGCCAACAGCGCCCGCGTGATCATCGGCCAACTGGTTCGCGAACGCGACCGCAGCCGCCCGTCGGGCTGGTGGTTTCGCCGGGAGCCGACCGCGGTGCTCCTCGACGAATTGGCCACCCTGATGCCGGCTGGCGAGATCGTCGCCGTCGCTACAGGTACCAAAGGCCAAGTCAGCCTCGCCTACAGAGAGGCCATCGAAGTTATCGACTCGTGCGCTGGGCCTGGCGCGTCGCAGTGGAAACCGGACGGCTCGACACCACGGCAGCGGGAAATCGTGCAAGCCGTCACCCGCGAGTGCGCCGCGCACCCGACCGACCGCCCGGCAGTCCGAAATCCACCACCGCTACCGCCGGCCCCGTCGGCACCGTCACCGCGCCCGGCCCCCAAACGGTCGGAACCTGAAGCGAGATGCTCGACGTGCCAGGAACCGCTCTTGGCACCGGTCAGCCGCGACCGCGGCATATGCGAGGCGTGCTGGCTGCGGGCACATCGTGGCGCATGACCCTGCGTTGATCGAGCCGAGCGCGGGCGCCGAGCCCGTAGCGTAGGCGGTCACGGACTGGCAAGGTCGATGGGAGAACGGACTAGCCAGGCAAAGCGAACCAGCAGCCTGTGCACAGCGCATCGCCCGAAGTAACTTCATCTAGTAACCAAATAGGCACCTCCGAGGGCCGGGGTCGTCGGCGCCGCCTATGCCGCGTTGCGCTCCCACGCCCCGCCGAATGTCGGCGCATCGTCGTCGGCGGCGTGGACCAGCAGGCGGCGGGACGCCTCAAAGTCCTCGGTCAGGACGGCCAGCGTTTCGCCGGTCAGCTTGTCCGACAGCAGGGTTCGCGCACCGTTGGCGTCGGTGTCCTCAACGATGCGGGGGTTCGCGTCGAGGTCCAGGGTGTAGCAGGGCAGCGTCTTGAGGTGGTCGAGGTGTTGCTGTACCTCGGCGACGGTACCGAAAACGCTTGCGGTGTTCGGCGTCCGGTCAAGTCGCCAGATGTGGAATGTGCGGTTCACCGGCTGGCCGCCGGCCGCTGCCGCCATGGTCCGCAGGTCGGCGAGTTCGGTGCCGATACCGGAGCCGACCTTGAATCCGACCGCGATGGCGGCGTCGTGCAGCTTGCGCCCTTCTTGCCGGATCTGTTGCAACGCTTCAACAAACCGGGCCTGGGCGTGGGGGTCGTAGGGATGCATGTGTTTCCAGTTCCTTGTTATGTGATGTGTGGGGTGTGTGGACGCGCGGCCAGCATGGCGACCTCGGCCAACGCCTGACCGCACATCTCGTGTCCGCGTATGGCGTTCTCGTAGATCGCGGCATCGTGACGAGCCTTCAGCACAGCCGCGGTGGCGTACTCAAATGCCGCGCGGTCGGCCACGCCGCCGGGGAACGGCGTGATGGGCCCCTGCTTCGCGCGGGCGATGGCGGCGGCCTGGCGGGCGATCAAGGCGTTGGTCATTTTCGCATCCCATCGAATAGGTGTTCGATGGCTTCGAGCTTACGACCGGATGCGGACGGTGGCCTGTAAGGCGCGCCGAGCGGCGGTGCTTTGTTAGGGGCCGATAGTCGGCGACAATGCTTGGCCCGGTGGCGCTGATCGGCTGAGAACCGCTACGGCTTGTCGGTCGGCGGCTCCTGGCCCACGGACCTGTACGTCCACTCACGGACCGCACTCCAGAGCGCGTTGGCCATGGCCTGCCCCAGCGCGACGTCGATGTACTCACCGTCATCGTCGGTCGCCCTGACGATCAGCACGTCCTTGCTGTCCTCCGCTCGGCGCAGCTCGATGGCGAACCCATCGACCAGCCCTTTGATCTGTGCGGGTAGTTCGGTCATACGACTCCTTCGCTAATGCCCCTCGCTTAACGCCGACGGTAATCGCGCGGCGGCCCAGTCCGCTAACGTCACCGGGTGCCCGCCGCTGCCGGTCTCTCCTCCGGCAGCGGCGGGCATCTGACACCATTGCCCTGATGACACCGGCCGCCGCGCCTTCGCCCTGGTGGCAGATTCTGGGCTGGGGCGGTGCTGTCCTTGCAGCGGCGATTACCGCCACGGTGGCCTACCGATCCGGCCAAAAAAGATCTTGGCCGAGATCCTGGATAAGTCTGAGCACATTCGGGACGATGATCGCGCGGTCCTGACGATGGCAGTTCACGAGAAGTCCAGCGCATCGAGCGATTGAACTGAACCAGGCGCGAACCGAGGGGTTCTGGGCCTACCAGCGTGAGCGGATGAAGCAGTGTGGAACGACGGTGACCCGATCGACGTGATCGGCCTGACTCTAGGCTTTGTGTGGTTCGTTGTCCTCGTCTGCGTGCTGGTCTGTGCCTGCGTGAGTCACCCTGAGCTACTCCCGTGGTCCGGACATGAACTGCCCGCTAGTGCTTGCCCAGGCAGTTGGTAACGCCGAGCATCACCGGCGGCCCACTAGACCGGCGCGCCGTCGTATTCCCACGGCGAAACGATGCCACAACGTGTGCCCGCAGATGTACCGTCCAGCTATGCCCGACACCCCATCACCGGGGGAGAAGCCCACGCCCGCGGACGAATCCGAGCCGATCACCGAAACGCCAGCATCGGTAGCACCGACCGCCATCGCCCCCACCACCCCAGCGTCTCAACCATCCCAAGCCGACGCCTGGTCCTTCGAACAACCTGAACTACACGCACCCAACATGTGGCCGACGCGAATACGTTGGGCGGCTGCGACAGCAGTGTTCATGGTCGCGATCGTCACCCTTGCCTGGATGGCGTGGACGCTGGCCGGGTTCCGCAAACCGACCCCGGCCGCGTCGCCACCAGCAACCGTAACTATGCCGGCGCCACCACCATCGACCGTGACGCTGACGCCATCCAACGCAAATCCGCCACCGCAGGTGGCAGTGCCCGTGGTACTCCCGCCGACAACTGTGACGCTGCCGCCGACGACGGTTACGTTGCCTCCGCGGCCCATGACACCGAGGCATTTCAGCCCCGCCGAAGATGAACAACTTCTCAGCAGACTACGAGCGCTGGGATGGGACATCCACAACCCGCCGGTAGTTGTCGACACCGCTCGCACTGCGTGCTTACTGATGCACGAAGGCCACCAGCCCGAGGAGGTCTCTAACATCATCGCCGCCGAGACCGACGTGTCTCTGCACGATGCGATGCAGCTGGTTGCCAGCGCCCAAGGTGCGTACTCAAATTGCTAACAAAATAGGTGAGTCGTCCCCTTTGAGAATGCCCCAGGCAGTTCCCCTGAGCGGGTGATCTTCCCGACGTGGCCGGGGCGCTCTTGACGGCTGGAAGAGGTGCTGAGCACCAGTTCAGGTCTAACGTGGTCTACATGTCGGCGCCGATCGACGATTATCGCGCGCGAAGAGACCAACTTGCTCGCCGCCGCACTGAGCTCGGACAGCGCACACCGGCCACTGCAGAGAGCGCTGAGCTCGCCTCCCGGCGCGCTATGGAGGCGCGTAAATACTCTGAAGATGCGCATCGCACAGCGGCCCTGCTGCACGATCGATCGCCGCCATACATGAGCTAGCCGCCGAAATACACGAACGCGCACTAGCGGCCCACGTTGGCGACCCCGACGCTCACCAGCAGGCCGCTCAGGAGCACCGTGACGCCGCCCGCAGCGACCGTTTGGCCGCCGAAGCAGACCGGGACCTCGCTGACGCTGAATGGGCAGACGAGCCAGACAAGGTTTTGGAGTAGTTCCCCCTAGTAATTTCCCAGGCAGCTGGTCACGCCGGGGATGACCAGCGGCCCGACCAGGCCGGTGCCGTCGCGCACCCGAACCGCGAGGTGCGGCACGCCCTGGAAGTGCAGGTCGCGCAGCATCCGGGGGTCGGCGACCAGGTAGTCCGACAACACCACCAGGTCGACGGCGTCGGGCGACACGGTCGCGTGCGGCTGGCTGCTGTGCGCAATGCGGGCACCCGAGCAGCGCAGCGCGTCCACGAGCAGGTCCGACAGCGGGCCGCGACCGTGCACCCGGATCGACGCGGCCCGGCCGCCGGACTGCCGGCGGCCGCGGGTCGCCACTCCCGCGCCGACCAGCTGCGCGACGAGGCTGGTCAGACCGTCGGCGTCGGTTAGCCCACGGTCGGCGGCCTGCCGCTGCAGCTCGGTGATCGGTAGCGGTGATCGCATGGACCGCAGCAGGGCGGCCAACTCGGCCGCGGCCAGGCCGCTCGGCGGGCGGACCAGCACGGCCCGGCGCGGGTCCCAGCCGACCTGAACCGACCCGTCGGGTCGCAGCAGCACCGGCATCGCCGGGTTCAACGCGTACAGGGGAGGCGCGGCCCGCGGCATGAGTTCAGACTGTGCCACGCCGAGGGCGAACGCCCCGCTCAGTTATCCACAGAACCGCCCGTTGGATTCGGGGCCCGGGTTCGGCTCAAGCAGCTCGCAGCCGGATCGCTCGCGTCCGCGCTTCGACGGCCAGCGCGGCGGCTTCGGCGGCTTCTGCTCGGGCCCGGGCTTCGGCGTTCAGAGCGGCGGCTTCGGCGGCTTCGGCTCGGGCCCGCCTTTCGGCGGCCAGCGCGGCGGCTTCGGCGGCCTCGGCTCGCGCCCGCGCCCGCGTCCGCGCTTCGGCAGTCAGAGCGGCGGCTTCGGCGGCTTGCGCTCGGGCCCGGGCTTCGGCGTTCAGAGCGGCGGCTTCGGCCGCTTGTGCGCGGGCCCGGGCTTCGGCGGCCAGCGCTTCGGCTTCGGCTGCTTCCGCTCGGGCCCGGGCCTCGGCGGCCAGCGCGGCGGCTTCGGCGGCTTCCGCTCGGGCCCGGGCTTCGGCGGCCAGCGCGGCGGCTTCGGCGGCCTCTGCCCGCCCTTGCGCTCGCGCCCGCGCTTCGGCGGTCAGAGCGTCGGCATCGGCCGCTAGTGCTCGCGCGCGCGTTTCGGCGTTCACCGCGGCGGCTTCGGCGGCTTCTGCCCGTGCCCGCGCTTCGGCTTTGAGGGCCTCAGCGTTCAGAGCCTCGGCTTCGGCGGCCTCAGCTCGTGCCCGCGCTTCGGCGGTCAGAGCTTCGGCGGTCAGAGCTTCGGCTTCGGCGGTGACAGCTTTGGCTTCGGCGGCGATGGCTTCGGCTTCGGCGGAGACAGCCTTGGCTCCGGCGGTGACGGCTTTGGCTTCGGCGGCTTGTGCTCGTGCCCGTGCTTCGGCGGCCAGAGTTTTGGCTTCCGTGGCCAGAGTTTTGGCTTCGGCGGCTTGGGCCCGCGTCCGCTCCTCGGCTTCCGACTCCGCTCGCGCCAGCTTTCGCTCGGCCCCTTTGTACAAATCCATCACGACGAAAGCCATGCCGGCCAGCACGGTCAGCGCCAGGGGCAGCACGAACACGAACAGGAATGGATGCCCGATCAATGCGCCTACGAGGAATATCGCCATCGGCACCACGAGCGCCACGGCGACCCACGGATCGCGATCCAGCCATCTAATAACCGCGCTCGGAGACCACGAGGACCGCCGCGTGGTCCCTCCGCTTCGCGGAGATGGTGGCATCGCGTCGCCCGACTCGATGGCAGCGTATGGGCCCGCGTGCTTGACCACCTTCAGAGCTTCCCACTAGCTGGCGGCGCTCGTCCAGCGCTACGTCCCGTGTCCTAGGGAGAGCTTGGTCCCGCCGCGCTCGTGCGTGGGTCCCTGCGCCCGGCGATAGCACTTCACGCTGTCGGAAGGACGTCGGCAGGGACGTCCTAGGTAACGTCAGTGCGGCACCAGGCGACTAAACGTCCATGATGCTGAGAAGGCTTATTTGGCTCATTGTTTCGAGCTTCTCGTTTGCGTTCATCGTGACCGCCGCAGCGGGGCCAGTGGTGTCCGTCGTAGCCTGCGCCGGGGTATTGATTTACGTGCTGGCGGTGGCACGCGCAGACGCTGTGCACCGCGCCGGGGCAGCAAAAGCCGAGGCAGCAGAAGCCAGGGCGGCTGAAGCCAGGGCGGCTGAAGCCAGGGCGGCTGAAGCAGTCATTGTTGAAGCCGAGGCCGTAATAGCAGCGGCCCGACTACGCCTGCTCGGAGAGGCCGGTTCCTGACCCTAGCGGCCAGAACCGCCGCGCGGGTCTTCGGAGTCGGGGTCCTCGAGCTTGGCGATCGCCTCATCGATGCCGCTGGTGTCCCCGCCGATAACACGGTCGATGAAGCCCGCCGGCTCGTCGAGATCCTCCCCGCTGGGCAGCAGGTCCGGGTGCTGCCAGACGCCGTCGCGGGCGTCCACGCCGGCCGCCTGGGTCAGCCGCTCCCACAGCGCGGCGGCTTCGCGCAGCTTGCGGGGCCGCAGCTCGAGGCCTACCAGCGTCGCGAACGTCTGCTCAGCCGGGCCGCCGCTGGCCCGGCGCCGGCGCAGCGTCTCGGCCAGTGCGGCCGCGCCCGGAATCCGGTCGCCCAGCGCCGCGGTCACCACGACGTGCACCCAGCCCTCGATCAGCGCGAGCAGCGTCTCGAGCCGTTCCAGCGCCTGAGTCTGTGCCGGGGTCGCCTTGGGCTCGAATACGCCTTGGCCGAGCAGGTTTTCGATGGCCGCCGGGTCGGACAGGGTGGCCGGATTGAAGTCGCGCGCCAGCTCCTCGATCCCGGTCATGTCGATCTTCATGCCCATGGCGTAGGCCTCTACCGCGCCGAGCAGCTGGCTGGACAGCCACGGCACGTGGCTGAACAGTCGATGGTGCGCGGCCTCGCGTGCGGCGAGGTAGGTCAGGATCTCGCTGCGAGGTTGCTCGAGCCCGGCGGCGAACGATTCGACGGCCTCGGGCAGGATCGCGGCGACCCCCTTGGGTCCCAGCGGCAGACCGATATCGGTCGAGGTCAGCACCTCGCGGGACAACCGGCCCAACGCCTGCCCCAGCTGCGAGCCGAACGCCATGCCGCCCATCTGCGACATCATCGCCAGTAGGGGGCCGGCCATGCTCTTGGCCTCCTCGGGCAGGGCGGACGCCCACACCGTCGAGATCTGTTGAGCCATCGGGTCGCAGAGCCGCTTCCAGATGTCCAGCGTGTTGTCCACCCAGTCGCTGGGCGTCCAGCCAACCGCTTTGGTGGTGCCCGCGGGCAACGCGGTGACGCCGTCCAGCCAGGTGTCGGCGAGGTGCACCGCGTCGGCGATCGCCGAGCTCGTCGTCGCCGGGATGGGCGCGACAAACCCGATCGAGCTTGTCGCCACGCGCCGGGCCAGTTCGTAATTGACCGGACCCGCCGCTTCGCCGCCCTGCGTCATGGTGCCGGCGCTGGAGAACATCTGACCCAGCTGGGTGAAGATCTGTCCCAGGTCGCCCACGTTGAAGTCGCCGCTCATGCCGAAGGCGCCCAGCGGGTTGGACGCGCCGGACTCGGGATCGTTCTTCCCGCGCTTCTCGGGGTCGGGGTCATCTCCAGAGGAGAAGCCGAAAGGCAGGTCAGCCATAACTCAACGGTACTCACCGGTCGAAGGGAAGGCGCGGTCTGCGGTCATGCTTACAGCTGAACCCGCCGCGGCAGGGCCCCGATAGTGTAGCGGCGTGAACAGGCGGATTCTGACCTTGCTGGTCGCGCTGGTGCCGATCGTGGTCTTCGGTGTGTTGCTGGCGGTGGTGACGGTGCCGTTCGTGTCGCTGGGCCCGGGCCCCACGTTCGACACGCTCGGCGAGGTCGACGGCAAGCAGGTGGTCGCGATCGAGGGCACGCAAACGCACCCGACGACCGGTCATCTCAACATGACGACGGTGTCCCAGCGCGACGACCTGACCCTGGGTGAGGCGTTGACCCTGTGGTTGTCGGGGCAGGAACAACTGATCCCGCGCGATCTCATCTATCCGCCGGGCAAGTCGCGCGAAGACGTGGACAAGGCCAACAACGCCGACTTCAAACAGTCCGAGGACAGCGCCGCCTACGCCGCCCTGGGATACCTGAAGTACGCGCCCGCGGTGACCGTCGCGACGGTCAACGATCCCGGTCCTTCGGCGGGCAAGCTGAAGGCCGGTGACGCCATCGACGCGGTCAACAACACCCCGGTCGCCAACGTCGAGCAATTCACGGGATTGATGAAGAACACCAAGCCCGGCCAGGTGGTGACGATCGACTTCCGCCGCAAGAACGAGCCCGCGGGGGTAGCTCAGATCACGCTGGGCACAAACAAAGATCGCGACTACGGCTTCCTGGGTGTCGCGGTGCTCGACGCGCCGTGGGCGCCGTTCGTGGTGGATTTCAACCTCGCCAACGTGGGCGGGCCTTCCGCGGGCCTGATGTTCAGCCTGGCGGTCGTCGACAAGCTCACCACCGGTGACCTTGCCGGGTCGACGTTCGTCGCCGGGACTGGCACCATCTCCGCCGACGGCAAGGTCGGCCAGATCGGCGGCATCACCCACAAGATGGTTGCCGCCCACGCGGCGGGCGCCACGGTGTTCCTGGTGCCGGCGAAGAACTGCTACGAGGCGAGTTCGGACAATCCGTCCGGCCTGCGCCTGATCAAGGTCGAGACCCTCAACCAAGCGGTGGACGCGCTGCACGCGATCCAGACCGGGGGTCAGCCGCCGACCTGCTAGGCGAGCCCGGGATCGCACGTCGCGCAATGCGTAGAGTTGTTGTCGCCACATCGAGTCGCCAGATCGATCAGGGAGCGTAGCCAGTGGGGATGCGGCCCACCGCGAGAATGCCGAAGCTGACTCGGCGTAGCCGGATTCTGATCTTGATCGCACTGGGTGTGATCGTGTTGCTGCTCGCGGGTCCCCGAATGATCGACGCCTACGTCGACTGGCTGTGGTTCGGTGAGCTGGGCTACCGCTCGGTGTTCACCACCGTGCTGGTGACCCGCATCGTGGTGTTCTTAGTCGCCGGTCTGCTGGTCGGCGGCATCGTGTTCGCCGGGCTGGCGATCGCCTACCGGACCCGCCCGGTTTTCGTCCCGAGCAACGACAACGATCCGGTGGCGCGGTACCGCACCGTCGTCATGTCACGGCTGCGACTGGTGGGCATCGGAATTCCGGTGGCGATCGGCCTGTTGGCCGGCATTATCGCGCAGAGCTACTGGGTGCGGATCCAGCTGTTCCTGCACGGCGGCAACTTCGGAGTCAGGGATCCGCAGTTCGGCAAGGATCTCGGCTTCTACGCGTTCGACCTGCCGTTCTATCGGCTACTGCTCAGCTACATGTTCGTGGCCGTGTTCCTGGCATTCGTCGCGAACCTGTTGGCGCACTACATCTTCGGCGGCATCCGACTGTCGGGCCGTACCGGCGCCCTGAGCCGCTCGGCGCGCATCCAGCTGGTCAGCCTGGTTGGGATGCTGGTGCTGCTCAAAGCCGTAGCGTACTGGCTGGACCGCTACGAGCTGCTGTCGCATACGCGTGGCGGCAAGCCGTTCACCGGGGCCGGGTACACCGATATCAATGCGGTGTTGCCGGCCAAGCTGATTCTGCTGGCGATCGCCATCATTTGCGCCGCCGCGGTGTTCTCGGCGATTACCTTGCGGGACTTGCGGATTCCGGCGATCGGGCTGGTGTTGCTGCTGCTGTCGTCGTTGATCGTGGGTGCGGGCTGGCCGCTGATCGTCGAGCAGATCAGCGTGCGACCCAATGCCGCGCAAAAGGAAAGCGAATACATCAGCCGGAGCATCGCCGCGACGCGGCAAGCCTACGGGCTGACGTCCGACGTGGTGAGCTACCGCAACTACACCGGTGACGCGCAGGCGACCGCCCAGCAGGTCGCGTCCGACCGCGCGACCACGTCGAACATCCGGCTGCTCGATCCGACCATCGTCAGCCCGGCGTTCACCCAGTTCCAGCAGGGCAAGAACTTCTTCCACTTCCCGGACCAGCTATCCATCGACCGCTACCTCGACCGCAACGGCGCGCTGCGCGACTACGTCGTCGCGGCCCGGGAACTCAACCCGGACCGGCTGATCGACAACCAACGGGACTGGATCAACCGGCATACGGTCTACACGCACGGCAACGGATTCATCGCCTCGCCGGCCAACACCGTGCGCGGAATCGCCAACGACCCCAACCAGAACGGTGGCTACCCGGAATTTCTGGTCAACGTCGTGGGCGCCAACGGCAGCGTCGTCTCCGACGGGCCGGCGCCCCTGGACCAGCCCCGCATTTACTACGGGCCCGTCATCTCCAACACGTCCGCCGACTACGCGATCGTCGGCCGCAACGGCAACGATCGCGAATACGACTACGAGACCAGCACCGAAACCAAGAACTACACCTACACCGGGCTCGGGGGTGTTCCCATCGGCAGCTGGATCTCCCGCAGCGTGTTTGCCGCCAAATTCGCCGAGCGAAACTTCCTGTTCTCCAACGTGATCGGCTCCAACAGCAAGATCCTGTTCAACCGCGACCCGGCGCAGCGGGTCGAGGCGGTGGCGCCGTGGCTGACGACGGACAGCTCCGTGTACCCCGCGATCGTCAACAAGCGGCTGGTGTGGATCATCGACGGCTACACCACCCTGGACAACTACCCGTACTCCGAACTCACCTCGCTGTCGTCGGCGACGGCCGACTCCACCGAGGTGGCATTCAACCGGCTGGCGCCCGACAAGCAGGTCTCCTACATCCGCAATTCTGTGAAGGCCACCGTCGATGCCTACGACGGCACCGTGACGCTGTACCAGCAGGACGAGCAGGACCCGGTGCTCAAAGCCTGGATGCGGGTGTTCCCGGGCACGGTCAAACCCAAGAGCGACATCACGCCCGAGCTCGCCGAGCATCTGCGCTATCCCGAAGACCTGTTCAAGGTGCAGCGGATGCTGCTGGCCAAATATCACGTGAACGACCCGGTGACGTTTTTCTCCACGTCGGACTTCTGGGACGTGCCGCTGGACCCCAATCCGACCGCCAGCAGCTATCAGCCGCCGTATTACATCGTCGCGAAAAACATTGGCAAGAACGATAATTCGTCTTCGTATCAGTTGATCAGCGCGATGAACCGGTTCAAGCGCGACTACCTGGCGGCCTACATCAGCGCCAGCTCCGATCCGGCGACGTACGGCAAGATCACCGTGCTGACCATCCCCGGGCAGGTAAACGGACCCAAGCTGGCCAACAATGCGATCACCACCGACCCGGCCGTATCTCAGGACCTGGGCGTGATCGGGCGCGACAACCAAAACCGGATCCGCTGGGGCAATTTGCTCACCCTTCCCGTCGGCCAGGGCGGGCTGCTCTACGTCGAACCCGTGTATGCCTCCCCGGGGGCCAGCGACGCCGCCTCGTCGTACCCGCGCCTGATCCGGGTGGCGATGATGTACAACGACAAGATCGGTTACGGCCCGACGGTGGGCGACGCGCTCACCGGCCTGTTCGGGCCAGGTGCGGGTGCGGCGGCGACGGGGATCCAACCCACCGAGGGCGGTGTGCCCGCCAACCCGCCCGCGAGCCCGCCGCCGCCGGCCGGGGCTCCGCCGGCACCGGCGCCGCCGCCGGCAGCGGCCGTGGTGCCGCCCTCTCCCGATGGGTCGGTGACGTTGTCGCCGGCCAAGGCCGCCGCGCTGCAGGACATCCAGGCGGCGATCGGCGCCGCGCGCGACGCGCAAAAGAAGGGCGATTTCGCCGCCTACGGCGCGGCGCTGCAGCGGCTCGACGACGCCATCAACAAGTACAACGCCACCAAGTAGCTTTCAGGCGTAGGCCGTTCGGAACCTGTCTCGATAGGCTTTCGGGCTGATGCCCAGGTGGCTTACGAAGACCCGTCGCAGCGTTTCGATGCTGCCGAAGCCCGCCATGCCCGCGGTCTCGGTGACGGACCGGCCGGATTCGAGTGCGTTGCGGGCGAAATCGATTCGAACCAGTTCGACATACCGTGCCGGACTCATCCCGAGCTCGGACTGGAAGAGGCGGGTCAGCTGGCGGGTGCTCAGAGAGGCAAGGGCTGCAAGGGATTTCACGCTGTGGTTCGCGGCCGGATCGGCCGCCACCGCATCGATCACCGCGCGCAGCGGCGACTCCGGCGGCGGATCGGCCTCGACCAGCACCGAAAATTGTGATTGGCCGCCGGCGCGTTTGAGGTAGACGACCAGCCACCGGGCCACGTCGCGGACCAGTTCGGTCCCATGATCCATTTCGACCAACGCCAGCGCCAGATCGATGCCCGATGAAATCCCCGCCGAGGTGAAGACATCGCCATCGCGGACGAAGATCGCGTCCGGCTCGACGGTGACCTCCCGAAAGGCCCGGGCCAACAACCGGGCATCGTGCCAGTGCGTGGTGGCGCGACGACCGTCGAGCAGGCCCGCCTGCGCGAGGATGAACGATCCCGTGCAAATGGATCCCATCCGCCGGGTTCGCGCCGACAAAGACCTGATCGCCTCGATCAGCTCGGGGTCGATCGGCCGCCGGGGCAAGTTGTCGCTTCCGGCGACCAGCACGGTGTCGGCCGACTCGATCGACGAAAGGCTGTCCGTGACGCCCAACCGCGTGCCTATCGAGGTTGTCACGTCGCGTCCATCCACCGACGCGATCTTGAGCCGGTAGTCGGCGCCGAACCGGTTGGCCTCGGCGAAGACCTCACCCGCGCCGGCGACGTCCAACATCGTCACGTCGTCGAAGACGACGATCACCACCACCCGCGAATCCGCTGCAGTCACCAAGCCATTGTGTCGCTTTCTGTGGAGAGGACGGCCCGAACGCACGCGGTCGGGAAGACCGTGCCGCCGCAGACTAGCTATCACGCTCACCCGAAGGAGACGACATCATGACCAGGTCGATCGAAAGCATTGCCGGCATCCAAATCCCGGATTCGCCGCTGGTGCGCGAGACCACCGATTTCATTCGCCGCGCTGAGGACGACCTGCTGTTCAACCATTCGCGGCGGGTCTTTCTCTTCGGCGCACTGCAGGGCCTGCGCCGCGGACTGCAACCGGACCTGGAGCTGCTCTACGTCGCGGCGATGTTTCACGACCTCGGGCTTACCGAGCGCTTCCGCAGCTCGACGGTTCGTTTCGAGGTCGACGGCGCAAACGCTGCCCGGGACTTCCTGGTTGGCCACGGCGTCGACAAAGCCGACATCGACAAGGTGTGGCTCGGCATTGCCCTGCACACCACCCCCGGCGTGCCCGAATTCCTCGCGCCC
Organism: Mycobacterium sp. SP-6446; assembly: GCF_001954045.1. Taxonomy (NCBI): domain Bacteria; kingdom Bacillati; phylum Actinomycetota; class Actinomycetes; order Mycobacteriales; family Mycobacteriaceae; genus Mycobacterium; species Mycobacterium sp. SP-6446. The sequence goes on from NZ_MBEM01000100.1 coordinate 24,821, forward strand.
GAAGTCGCCTTGCTCCAAGCCGGCGTGGAAGTCGACGTGGTCGGCGTCGGGCGGGAGGACCTGGCCCCCGACGCGCTGGCCGCGGTGACGGCCGCTCACCCGCGCCCACAGTTCAAACAGCGCATCCTGGCGGCGTTCAACGACGGCATGAAACACCGCCCGCAGACCACCTTCGGAACGATGAACGACGACGTGCTGGCGCACTTCGATCCCGCCTTCAGGCGTGTCGACTTCGTCGACAACATTCTCAACAACACCTGGCCCGAATAACTGGCCCGAATAGCGGAAGGGAGCGGACAAATGGAAATTCATGAGGCGCTATACACCACCCGGATGATGCGGCGGTTGCGGCCGGACCCGATTCCGATGGACGTGCAGGCCCGCATCCTCGATGCGGCGGTGCGTGCCCCGAATGGGGGCAACACCCAACGCTGGCATTTCGTCGCCGTCGACGACCCGGCACTCATACGCGAGTTCGGACAGCTGTTCCGGCAAGCCCGCGCCCTCGAGTACGAGAAGTTCGCGACAGGAGCGGGACCGATGGTGGCGCCGGCGCCCGGCGCGGACGCGGCCACTCACGCCGAGACGATGCGCCGCATCAAAGGCTCGGGGGACTACCTGGCCGACCACTTCGATGAGGTTCCCCTGCTGCTCTTCGTCTTCGCGATCGACGACCTCGGCGGCGCCAACATCTACCCGGCGATCTGGAGCATCTTGCTCGCCGCCCGTGCCGAGGGCGTCGGCGGCGTCATGACGATGGTGCTCAACAATTTCCGGGACAGGGTGAACGAGATGCTGGGTGTGCCCGTCGAGGAAGGCTGGAAGATGTCGGCCATGCTGACCCTTGGCTACCCGCGGGGCAAGTGGGGGGTGGCGGCCAATCGGCGCCCCGTGCACGAGGTTTCATCCCGAAACAGCTGGGGCAAGCCGTTCGGTATCGAAGTGCCGCAGCCGCTGTGGCCGCCTCGCAGCGACACGACAGCGCGGCCGGAATAGCGGCCTAAGCCTTGCGGCGCAACGGTATTCGGAGGAGGCTCTATCAGATGACCGAACCGAACGAAATCGGGGTCACTGTGGTGCGGCCGGGGGAGGGCGAGCGCGTCGCCCTTCCCGGGTTCGGCGCGGTGTTCAAGTTGTCGGGCAAGACCAATGGGGGCGAGGTGTCCATCGTCGAGCATCCGTTCGAGGTCGGCTTGCTCACCGCGGCTCATCGTCACACGCGTGAGGACGAGCATTCGATCGTGCTGGCGGGCGAGATCGGCTTCCGCTCAGACGACAGCGAAGTGGTCCTGGGCCCGGGCGGCTACATCACCAAGCCGCGGGGGCAGATGCATGCGATGTGGAACGCGGGCAGCGAGCCGGGCCGCATCGTCGAGATCATCACGCCGGGTGGATTCGAGAATTACTTCCGCGAGCTCGGTGAGTTGCTCCTCGACCACGCGAACGGCGCGGGCGGCAAGTCGCTTCATGAGCTGCCTGAGTTCGGCGAACTCGCTGAGAAGTACGGGCTGACCTACGGCGACCCGGAATGGATGGATGACATCGCCCGGCGATACGGGCTCAATCCGCCGTCGCACTGACAACGGGGAACGTGCCTGGTCCACGCGCGATTTGGAGGCGCCACCCGGCGTTCGGTAGCCTGGCATTTACCGACGCGGGGTGGAGCAGCTCGGTAGCTCGCTGGGCTCATAACCCAGAGGTCGCAGGTTCGAATCCTGTCCCCGCTACTAAGGGAAGTGGCCCCCCGGACTCTCCTCCGGGGGCCACTTTCATGCCTAGTGACAACACTTTCGGCCCACGTCGCAGCTGCTCCCTACGGTTGTCTAAAACTATTGGCGCGCAACGAACAAACGCCGCGCGACGAGGATGGTTACGCACTCGAACTTTGATCACCATCTACGAGGGCTCGTCTTCGGCGGGGGAGTCATCGTCTTTGGCCAGGTGGCGCAGGACTCGTTCGTTGAGGGCGGCGAGCATGTCGAGCTCGGCCGGGGAGAGTAGGTCGATGAAGTTCCGGCGCACGTCCGCCACGTGCTTGGGTGCCGCTTTCTCGATCGCCGCGCGGCCCGCCGGCAGCAGGCAGACCATGGTGCTGCGAGCGTCGTCGGGGTTGGGCTCGCGGCTGATCAGCCCGTCCTGCTGCATGCGCCGCACCTGGTGGGAGACGCGGCTCTTCTCCCAACCCAGTGCATTGCACAGCTCGTGCGCAGGCATGCGATCAGCGTCGTGCTCCGAAAGCACCGCCAGAACCTGGTAGTCGGCGCCGGACATGCCCGATTCCTGCAGGCCCCGGTTCAGGTGCACGGCGAGCTGATGGTTCGCGTGCTGGAAGGCCCGCCAAGCGCGGTCTTCACGAGCGTTCAGCCAATTCGGTTCCATCACCTGGGATGTTATCTGATTAGTTGACGCATCAACAAACATATGCCTAAGGTTGAGTAGTCAACCTTTTCGGTATCAAGTCAGGACGGACACCTCATGAGCAGCATCAGCATCATCGGCACCGGGAACATGGCCCGCGCCATCGGCGCGCTGGCGGTCGCGGGCGGCAACACCGTCCAGGTCATCGGCCGCGATCAGGCCAAGGCCGCTGACCTGGCCAAGGAGCTTGGCGACGGCGCGACGACGGGAGAGTTCGGCGCCGTCCCGGCCGGGGACATCGTCATCGTTTCCGTGTTGTACGCCGACGTCGTTCCGGTGGTCACCCAGTACGGCGACGCCCTCGCGGGCAAAGTCATCGTCGACATCAGCAACCCCTTCAATGCCGAGGCCGACGGGCTGGCCATCCCCGACGACACCTCGGTCGCGCAGGAAGTTGCCAAGGTCGCCCCGGCCAGCGCCAGCGTGGTGAAGGCGTTCAACACCATCTTCGGTGTGGTCCTGGCCCAGGGCCGGCCGCTCGACGTCTTCATGGCCGGCGACGACGCGCGCGCCAAGGCGGGCGTGGCGGAGTTCATCGAGAGCCTCGGGCTGCGCCCGCTGGACGTCGGCGGCTTGAACATGGCGCACTGGCTGGAAGCAACGGGCCTGGTCATGATGGGCCTCGCCCGCCACGGGGTGGGGAACTTCGACTTCGCCCTGGGCGTCGCCGTTCCCGGCTAAGCCGCGCCGCCGCGCCCAGACAATGGTTGATGGATCACCGAAAGGAGCCGCTATGAAGCTCGGTTTCGCACTTCCCATCGTCGGTCCCGCTATCAGCAGCGCCGCTGGTCTGAGCGCGTTCTGCCGCGGACTCGAGGACCTGGGCTACGACACGCTGTGGGTCGGCGATCGCCTGGTCACGCCGGTTGATATGCACAGCACCTATCCGGGCAAAGAGCAGCCGTACCCGCCGCAGATGACCCGCTACCTCGATCCGGTGCTGTTGTGGACGGTCGCCGCGACGGCGACCAGCCGGGTGCGGCTGAACGCCAGCACGCTCAGCACGTTCTACTACGAGCCGGTGCACCTGGCCCGGCTGCTGACCACGCTCGACGTGCTCAGCGACGGCCGCCTCGATGTTGGCGTGGGCATCGGGTGGATGAAGGACGAGCACGACATCGCCCGCGGCGCGGACTGGCGCCGGCGCGGGCGGATGCTCGATGACCTGCTGGCGTTCCTGCGCGAGTGGTGGACGACCACCCCGGTGTCCTGGGACAGCGAGTTCTTCTCGCTGCCGCCGGTCCATGCCGATCTGCGCCCGGTCCAGGCCGGCGGTCCGCCCATCTGGATCGGTGGTGCCAGCGAGGCCGCGATGCGCCGGGTCGGCCGCGGCGGCACCGGCTGGCTCGGGGTTGAGGGGTTGCAGGACGAGGTCACCGACCACTTGTGGTCGATTGCACGTCGTGCGGCGAAGGACGCCGGCCGTGATCCAGACGCACTGAAGACGGCCATGCGGATCAACCTTGAACCGGGCACGTCCGTTAGCTCGGTTGCCGACAGGCTGGGGCGCCTCGCCGGGTCCGGTGCTGATGAGGCGATCGTGGACGCCTTCGCAATGTTCCCCACCCTTGACCAGATGCTTGACTTCGCCGGCCAGGTAATCGCGCGCACCGGTCTGTTGTGACCTCGCGGTATGGCGCGGGCCGGTCTACGTCAGTTCCGACCCGGGAGCCTCATCACCGTTCGCACGATCGGCAACAGCGACTTCTGCCACAACGTCGACGGAATGCCAAGGGGCGGATCGAGATTGAACACGCGGGCGGTCGCTATCGTCTGCGATTCCGTGTACTTCAGCAGGCCCTCTGGCCCGTGCCTGCGGCCGACGCCGGAGACGCCCATCCCGCCCATCGGGGCGCTGAGGCTGCCCCACGCGAATGCGTAGCCCTCGTCGACGTTCACCGTTCCCGAGCGCAAGCGGGCGGCGATCTTCTGGCCCTCCGCGGGAGAGCTGGCCCAGACGCTGGCGTTGAGTCCGTACTCAGTGTCGTTGGCCTTCTCGACGGCTTCGTCCACGTCGGCGACGGGGTAGATCGACACGAGTGGCCCGAACGTCTCGTTGGCCGCGCACTCCATCTCGGGCGTCACGTCGGTCAGGACCGTGGGTTCGTAGAATAGTGGCCCGATGTCGGGTCGAGCTTTGGCTCCCGCAATCACCTTGGCGCCCTTGGCGGTTGCGTCGTTGACGTGGTCGGTGACCGTCTCCAGCTGATCCGCGGAGATCAAACTGCCCATGTCGATCGAGAAGTCGTACGCGGTGCCCAGCTTCATATTGCGCACTGCGGCACCGAACTTGCTGATGAACTCGTCGGCGATGTCCTTCTCGACGTAGATCCGCTCAATGGAGATGCAGAGCTGGCCCGCGTTCGAAAAGCATGCGCGGGTGGCCGCTTTGGCGGTCTTGTCGAGGTTGGCTCCCCGCGCGACGATCATGGCGTTTTTGCCCCCGAGTTCGGCCGAGAAACCGATGAGCCGACGGCCCGCGTGCTCGGCGAGCCGGCTGCCGGTTGCGGACGAGCCGGTGAACATCAAGTAGTCGCAGTTGTCGGTGATTGCGGTACCGACGACTGACCCGGGGCCAGGCACGACCGCATAGAGGGCGCGCGGCAAACCGGCCTTGTACAACAGCTCGGCACACGCGAGCGCGCAATACGGTGTCTGGCTGTCCGGCTTGAGCACCACCGCGTTGCCGGCGATGAGCGCGGGCACCGAGTCCGAGGCCGTGAGCGTCATGGGGTAGTTCCACGGCGAGATCACGCCGACGACGCCCTTGGGCTGATAGCCGACCGTGGTCTTGCCGATCCCCGGGAGCAGCGACTGCACTTTGCGCGGCTTGAGCAGGTCCGCGGCGACCCGGACGTAGTAGTTCGCGTTCGCCATCAGGTCGACGATCTCCTCCTGCGCCGCCCATCGGGCCTTGCCCGCCTCGGCTTGCAGGAGGTCCATCAAGAACTCACGGTTCTCGATGACCAGGTCGCGATAGCGGCGGATGACCGCAACGCGCTCGGTGACCGGGCGTTTCGCCCAGTCGATCTGTGCCGCACGAGCTTCGGCGAATGCCGCTTCGACGTCGTCGGCCGTGCCGATCGGGATTGTGGTCAGCGGCTTGCCGGTGAACACCTCTTCGATGGTTTTGGTCTCGCGTGCGGTGAGGTCTTTGATCGCCGCCAGCTGACGCAAGCGATCGAAGGCTTCGGCGGACGGTGCGGGCATAACGTTCTCCTCCCAAAGCAAGACCTCACCAGACTATTCCGCCTGCAACGCCAGGTCGCCGGTCGTCAGGAAGACTCGTCCTCCGAATCGGCGTCGTTGTCGTCGGAACCGTCCTCAGGCGAATCGACGTCCGCGGCTTGTGGGGGTTGTTTGTCGCCTTCGGGTGCCGGTTGTTCAGCGGTGGTCATTGGGTCTCCATCCGTACGGGGTGTTCGCATAGTCAGCTACCCCGGTTCGCGCTCGGAAAACCGGGCTAACACGGTTGTCGCCAAACCGTTTTCGCCCAGGGTCTCGGGAATACCCGCGCGCCGCTGGGGCGTTGACGCGGCCATGCATCCATTCAGCGAAGCCGAACGTCAGGAATTCCTCGCAGCGAAGCATGTGGGCGTGTTGTCCGTCGACGCCGCCGACGGCCGGCCGCCGGCCAGCGTCCCGATTTGGTACGACTACACCCCTGGCGGAGACATCCGGTTCAACACCGGCCCGGGGACCCGCAAGGCCAAGCTGATCGACCGGGCCGGCGCGGTGACCTTGGTCGTCCAGCGCGAGGAGCCGCCGTATCAATACGTGGTCGTCGAGGGCACCGTCGTCGAGAGCACCTCACCCGCCCCGCTCGAGGCACGGGAAGCCATCGCGATCCGTTACCTCGGCGAGGAGGGTGGGCGCCAGTTCGTCCAAAGTATGGAGGGTCAGGACAGCGTGTTGTTCACCATCCGCCCCGACCGTTGGCTCACCGCCGATTTCTCCGACGAGCTCTGAGCGGCAGAACACCGGGCGGTCCCGTAGCAAATAGGCCATGAAGGCCAAAGGCGACGAAATCATCGCCCTGAGTTAATGCAATAGGCCGTGCGGCTTCAAGCCCGTCAAACATGGGGTGCCCCCCATCGCGGTTTTAATCCGCCACTGGGCGGGTATCACCCTAAAGCCCCCATCAGAAAGGCCTGACATGTTGCACTCGGTGATCTTGGCGAGTTCGGACCCGGTTGCCGCGGGGATGATTCTCCGTGGGATCAAGGGCATATTCGTCGCCATCGGCAGTGTTATCGCGGCGTTTGTCTGCGCGATCATCGCGGCAACCAAGGGCCGCAACCCTTTGGGTTGGGGAATACTCGGACTGTTCTTCTCCATCTTGACGTTAATCGTCGTAATCGTCATTCCGAGCAAGAAATGACGGCCTTGGCGGCAATTAGAGGCGGGTCCCAGGGCGGGAATCCCCCAGGCGCATCAGCAAACTAACGCCAGTGCCTTAATCACTCCACGGGCTGTTCGTCGGGGTCGACGCGCGAATGCGCGGTCATCAACAAATGGTCGAACTCCGTTTGAGAGGTCAGCGTGGGGCCGATGGCGCGGAAGTCGTCGGTGATCCGTTCGGCCAACAGACGAAGCTTGATGTTGGTTTCCTGCGACAGCCACTTCAGCAGGTCGAACGCGGCGGTGTCGCTGATGCCATAGATCAGCATCAGCATGCCTTTGGCCTGCTCGATGCCCGCGCGGTGCTCGGTGATCTCGGCCAACTTCGCCGTGACCATCTCCTCGCGCTCCTGGTCGTACAGCGGGGAGACATCGACGTAGAACCCGTGGGTCCCGATCACGTCGCCGTTGCCGCCGTGCAGTTGGTCGCCGACCACGACGACGTAGTGCACATTTCCCTTGGTGTCGATGATGCGATGGCGGGTGCTGAACGCCTTATGGGTGTCCAGGATTTCGTGGATGGTGGCCGCCACCTGTCCGCGGTCGTCGGGGTGTTTGTGGGACAGCACCAGCTCGGTGGTCGGGGTGACGGTGCCGGGCTCGTAGCCGTGCATGCGCTGCACCTGTTCGGACCATTCCCACCGCTGATCGGCGAAATAGAACCGGAACCAGCCCGCGCGCTGCGGCGATCCGCCGGCCAAGGCTTGTTCGACGTCGGCCGATTGGCCGTCCAGGTTCCAATTCATCGTGATGCGTCTCCTCGGTGCAGTTCGCTGCGGCAAAACCGACCGCCGTTATGTGCGCATGAGCGACCCCGCACGAAGGGGTAGGTGCGTGACATCGCGCAGTGGCGTGGTGGGAGCGGCGCTAGCTGTTGAACGCCGAGGACAGGCTCGATATCTTGCCACACTACCGCTGGTACAACCCGCTATCGGCGGTGGCGTGGCCGGCGGCGGCGGCCGCGGCCGTGGCCGCCGGGATTCGTCGGCCGTGCCGGTCGGGCCGCCGCGCGCCCATCGATGATCAGGCGTCGATCACCTCCCGCTTCCCGGCGTTTTCATTGATCGCCTTGTGGCCGTTGCCGTGCGCGACGGAAATCTTGCGCGGCTTGGCCTTTTCGGCGACCGGGATGCGCAGGCTCAGGACGCCCTCGTTGTAGGAGGCCTCGATCCGGTCGGTGTCGAGGTTTTCCCCGAGGACGAGCTGGCGGCTGAACACCCCGCGGGATCGCTCCGCGGCCAACATTTCGCGGTTGGGGTCGACGGCGGGCCGCTCGGCACGCACGGTCACCACGTTGCGCTCGATGTCGATGTCCAGCGAGTCGGGGTTGATGCCGGGCATGTCGAACTCGACAACGAATTCCTCGCCCTCACGCCAGGCATCCATCGGCATCACCGCAGGCCGGGCTGCCGTGCCTAATACTTGCTGAGCGAAGCGGTCCAGGTCACGGAACGGGTCAGTACGCATCAGCATGGCTGTCACCTCTCACTCCAATCTGTTGTGAAGCGGCTATTACCTATGTCTAATGACATAGATTTGGTATAGCACTATCGACACATCATCGCAAGTGTGGTACACAGGTTTTCTATCCGAGTTAGTTAAGGAGTTGACCGATGGCCGACACACCTGGTGATAACGGTGGGCCGGCATCCGATCACGGGGTGTACGGCATTTCCGTGGCCGCCGAACTTTCCGGTATCCCGGTACAGTCCCTGCGCCTGTACGAGCGTCACGGACTGCTGAGCCCGGCGCGAAGCGACGGAGGCACCAGGCGCTATAGCGCCGACGACCTGGCCCGGCTACAGCGCATCAGCGAGCTGGTCGCCTCCGGGGTCAACCTGGCGGGCATCGCCCGCATCCTCAGCCTGGAAGACGACAATGCCGCGCTCTCCGCGGCCAACACGGATCTGCGTTCCACCAATCGCACCTTGCGTGGTGCCGCGAAGAGGACGAACGACAACGCGACCTAGGAGCTACCGCTGGGCCGCGACCACCCGGAACTGTTGTGCGTTCGCATCGACGGGGTCGGGCAGCGTCATGCCCGCTTCGACACCCGACCGCAGGTAGTCGATCACGGCGTCGTTGAGACGTTCGCCGGGCACCACCGCGGGGATGCCGGGCGGATACGGGGTGATCAGCTCGGCCGCAACACGGCCGGCGGCCTTGGCGGCGGGCACCATTTCGGTCGGCCCGAAGAACGCGTCCCGGGGTAGGCAGACGGTCTGAAGTTCCAGATCCTCCGGCTCGGGCAGCTTGATGGACGGCGGCCGGTCGAAGTCCTCGGCCGCCTCGCGCCACTTGTGCATCGCGTCCACCAGGCGGTCCGCGGTTTGCTTGTCATCGGCGAACGACATCGTCGCCAAGATCCGGCGGTGATCACTGAGACCGAGATCGAGATTGCAGTGCTCGCGCAGCCAGTCCGCGGCCTGATATCCCGACGTTCCCGTCGCGGAGAGGTCCATCAACACCTGGGTGATGTCCAGATCGCTCGAGGCCTCCTTGCCCAGCAGCTCGTCCTCGAGGACCTCGACGTCGCCGATCTCGTCCAGACGTGCGCGCAGATAGCGGGCAAGGTCGAGTTCGGCGCCGAGCAAATCGTGGCCACGCTCGACCATCTGGCGCCGCCAACCGTCGAGTGCGGTGTAGACGAGGACGTTGGGGCTCGTGGTCATCAGCAGATCGGCGCACTTCGAAAGGCGTTGCGGGTCAACCAGATCCCCCTGCAGGTGGAATACGGATCCCTGCTCGAACCCCGCGCCCATCTTGTGGACGCTGACTACGCAGACGTCGGCGCCCGCATCCATCGCCCACGTCGGCAGGTCCTCGTGGAACGGAAGGTGCGCTCCCCAGGCCTCGTCGACTATCAACGGCTTGCCGCGCTTGTGGCAGATGTCGGCGATGGCTCCAATGTCGGCGCACGTGCCGTACGGGCTCGGGCTGACGATGAGGGCACCAGCCGCGTCGGGATATTTGTCCCATGCGGCCCGCACCCGCTCCGGCGAGGGCGGATGAGAAAAGTGCCGTTTGGTGTCCCACTGCGGGGTGATCCACCTCGGCCGGACGCCGGAGAAGATCAAGCCGCCCACGATCGACTTGTGGCAGTCGCGGGTGACGAGCAGCCCGCCATCCGCCCCGCCGGCCACGGCCATCGTCGCGGCCCGCACGGACATCGAGCTGCCGCAGGTGGAGAAGAACGCCGCCTCCGCGCCGACGGCGTCGGCCATCAAGTCCTCGGCCTTCGATAGAAACTTGCCGCGGGACATCCGATCGTCGAGGCCGTTGGTGGCGAGGATGTCGTTGCGAAACGGGTCCTTACCCATCACGGCTAGCACGCGCTCGTCGACCCCGGCGCCCTGGCGGTGACCCGGCGGGGTGAAGCCGTAGCGGTTGCTGCGGTGGTAGTCGGCCAGCGCGTCCAACAGTGGTGCTTGCGACTGATCCATGGCGGATCGGGTACCCGGCGGGTGAGAGCGCCAATCGGCGCTCGCTCGCTTCGAAAGGGATGACAACTGCTATCCGACGAATTTCCCCCGCACGTATTGCGGCAGTACGCGTTGCTGGCGGACGGCGAACGCGGAGTTCTCGTCGGGCCGCGCGGCGACTACTGCTGGATGTGTCTGCCGCGCTGGCACGACGGTGCGGTGTTCAATTCCCTGCTCGGCGGCGGCGGCGTGTATGCCGTCGCTCCCGATGTGTCGCGATTCGTCTGGGGCGGCTATTACGAACCGCGGTCGTTGATCTGGCGTTCACGATGGGTCACCACCGACGGAATCGTCGAGTGCCGCGAGGCGCTGGCGCTGCCCACCGACGCGCACACCGCGGTGTTGCTGCGCCGCATCCACGTCATCGACGGCCCTGCGCGAATGCGCATCGCGCTCGACATCCGCGCCGACTTCGGCGCGCACGCCATGTCGGACGTCTCCTGCCACGAAACCGATGGGGGCCGCGTGTGGACCGGGAGGTCGGGACCCCACCGATTCCGTTGGGCGGGAGGCGAAAACGCGAAAGTCGCCGAGGACGGTTCGCTGCACGCGGTGCTGGACGTCGCCGCGGGACGCGACCACGACCTGGTTCTCGAGCTTTCCGACCATGAACTGGATGCGGAACCGACACGGGCACAGGATGCCTGGCGAGCCACCGAACACGCGTGGGCGCAAGCGATTCCGGCGGTCACCGGCACCTTGGCCGACCGCGACTGCGAGGTCGCGTACGCGGTGCTGCGCGGTTTGACGAGCAGCGGCGGCGGGATGGTCGCCGCGGCGACCACATCGTTGCCGGAACGCGCCGAACAGGGCCGCAACTACGACTACCGGTACTGCTGGATCCGCGACCAGTGCTATGCGGGGCAGGCGATGGCCGCCGCCGGGGGCTACCCGTTGCTCGACGACGCCGTTCGCTTCGTCAGCGAGCGCGTCCTCGCGGATGGTCCAGGGCTGCGGCCGGCCTATGCGGTCGACGGCAGTCCGCCGCCGCGCGAACGCGACCTCGAGCTGCCCGGGTATCCCGGCGCCGCGGTGAAGACCGGCAATTGGGTGGCAGAGCAATTCCAGCTCGACGCCCACGGCGAAGCCCTGCTGCTCTTTGCCGCGGCGGCCCGGCTCGACCGCCTCGACAGCCTGCACTGGGAGGCGGTCCATACGCTGGTGCGCAACATCGAACAGCGTTGGCGCGAACCCGATGCCGGGATCTGGGAATTGGACGACCGGCGCTGGGCCCATTCCCGCCTGACGTGCGCGGCGGCGATGCGCAGCATCGGGGCGGTGGCGCCGCCGCGGCTGGGTGCCGAGTGGCAGCACCTGGCCGATCAATTGATCGCCGACGCCGACGCGGATTGCCTGCATCCATCCGGGAGATGGCAACGGGCACCGGGGGATTCGCGAATCGACGCGGCGCTGGTGCTGCCCGCGATTCGAGGTGCGATCCCGGCGGACGACCCGCGCACCGTCGCCACCCTCGAGGCGGTGCGCTCGGAGCTGGCCCAGCAGGGCTTCGTGTACCGCTTCCGTCCGGACGACGGGGCGCTGGGGGACGACGAAGGGGCCTTTCTCCTGTGCGGGTTCCTGGTGGCGTTGGCAGATCATCAGCAGGGCAACGATCTGCGGGCGGTTCGATGGTTCGAACGCAGCCGGACGGCCTGCGGACCGCCCGGGTTGTTCGCCGAGGAATTCGACGTCGAGCAGCGTCAGCTGCGCGGCAACTTACCGCAGGCCTTCGTCCACGCGTTGCTGTTCGAAGCCGCACATCGCCTCGCGGGTCGTGGGCTCGGCGAGGACGGTTCATGAAGCCAGCACCGGGTATCCCGCCTGCTGGAGCCGCCGATCCGGGCGGCCCTGAAGGAGTTGCAATGAGAGAAGTCACGCAGGCCGGCGCCGGGGACGTGGCAGACGACGTGGCCGACGCCGCACGGCGCGAAGCCGCCGCCTACCGCGGCGACAATCCGCGCCCGCTGGCGGGGTATCTGGCCGTTTTGGGCATCTACGGCACTGTGGTGGCCGTCGCGGCGCTACTCGCGGCACTCACCGGGCGCACGTTGCCGCCGCGCTGGCGCGTGCAGGACCTGGTCACGGTGACGCTGGGCACCCACAAGCTTTCCCGAACCTTGTCCAAGGACGCCGTGACGAGCCCGTTGCGGGCGCCGTTTACTCATTACACGGGCACCGCGGGCCCGGCGGAGGTCAAGGAGGAAGTCCGGCAGGACAGCCAATTGCGGCACAGCCTGGGAGAGTTGTTGACCTGCCCGTTCTGTCTGGACATGTGGGTCGTCACGGCGTTCGCCATCGGATTGATCTTCGCGCCCAGGTTCACTCGCCTGATCGCCGGCAGCTTCTCCGCGCTGGCGGGGGCCGACTTTCTGCAGCTTGCCTACGCGCGGGCGCAACAATCAGCGGAAGGCTAGTCAGCACAACGCATTTCGATCCAGCATTTCGACCCGCGTGTCGAACCCCCGCGTGTCGAACAGGGTCACTCCTGTACGTCGAAGAATGATTCGCCGTCCTCCGGCGTCCCGCTGATCTGGCCGCTATCGCGACCGTGGGCGTCCGGATCGATGCCGTCCAACTCATCGCGCCCCGATACGTCGTCCCGTGGCCTTCCAGAATTCTCTGCCGCGAGCTTCTCGTCGAGAGACTCGTTTTCATCAGCCTTGATCCACCTGTCGGGCGGATCGACCACGGTGTCACCGTCGTCGTTGCGTACCTCGTCAGAGTCCAGGCTCTCGGACTGCTCCAGCATGTCGTCGTCGAAGTCGTTTCCCACGACTGCCGGTTGCCCGTCGCCGTGCGAATTAAACGGGCGAGTTAAACGGGCGAGTTAAACGGTCGAGTTAAACAGCCCCCGTTAAACGGCGAGTCAGCTCGTCTTGGGCATCGGGATGCCTTCGCTCGCCGCGAACTGCGCGTCCTGCAGCGAAGGCAACCCGAACGACACCACCGAGCGGTCGAACATCGTGTCGGTCAGGTACGCCAGCGACACCGCCCAGCGGTTGAGCAGCCGCGGGATCGCATACAGGTGATATGCGCGCGTCACGGCTTTTGCGGGCAATCCCGAAAGCTGCACATTGAGCGGATTGGCGACGGCATACCGAGGCCCGAGGTCGACCACCAGGCCCAGGTTGCCGTGCTTGTATTGCTTGCTCTTGCCGTAGCCGAGGCTGGCCGCCACGTTGCGGGCGAGTACCTTGCCCTGTCGGGTCGCGTGCTGTGCGGTGGGCGGCGTGATCTTGCCGGGTTGCGTCAGGTCGGGTACCGCCGCGGCATCACCGGCCGCGAAGACGCCTTCGTGATCGGGCACCTGCAGGTCGGGCTGAACCTTGACCCGGCCCTTCTCTGTCGGCAACCCGAGCTCCTGGATCAGTGGCGCGCCGGTCACGCCCGTCACCCACGCGATCGTGCGCGTGTCGATGCGCGAATCATCGCTGAGGACAACGTGATCCGCGTGCGCCTCCTTGAGCGTCATGCCCAGCCGGACATCGATGCCGCGTTTGCGCAGCACCTTGAGCGCGGCGTCGCCCAGCCTCTTGCCCACCTCCGGCATCACCTGCTCGGCCGTGTCGAGCAGCAGAAACTTCACGTCCGCGGCGTCAAAGCCCATCTGTTTGGCCGCCGCATCGGCCAGGGCCCGTAGCTGCGCGACCAGTTCGGTGCCCGAATACGACGCGCCGACGACCACGATGGTGCGCCGCGCCGCCGCCACTTCCGGGTCGTCCTCGAGGCCGGCCAGCTCCAGCTGCTCGATGATGTGGTCGCGCAGGTATAGGGCCTCGACGGTGGACTTCAATCCCAGGGCATGTGTCGCGATTCCGGGCACATCGAACAAGCGCGTGACCGACCCGGGGGTGAGCACCAGGCGGTCCCAGGACATGCCGTGGGCGCGTTCCTCGGGATCGCGGTAGGTCAGGGTCCGTTGCGCGAAGTCGACACCATCCACCCGACCGCGCACCGCACGAACGCCTTTGAGCGTGTTGGCCAGTGGCACCGCGACAAAGCGAGCGTCGACGACGCCGCCGGCGACGTCGGGCAGCAGCGGCGTGTAGAGCATGTAGTCGACCGGCGAAATGATGGTGATGTCGACGGGCGCGCGCCGTCTTCGGAGGATCCGGGCGAGGCGACGGGCGCAGGTGAATCCGGTGAAGCCGCTGCCGACAATGACGATTGAGGTCACCAACCCGAGTGTAGGGCGGACGCCGCCGAGGGCGGTAGCTGGCACGAAAGCCGTTAGCCACCAAGAGAATACGCGCCGGGGCCCCTGGGAGCCCGGGTCGGCCGCTTCCGGCCACTTCGTTTTCTGGATGGTGAACTTCGTTTTCTGCGTAGCCACCCCGCCCACCGAGGTCCACGATGACATCGTGAGGCAGGCCGCAACGGCACTCCTGAGGGGGTGATGGCATGCCCGACAGCAACCACACGGTCGTCGCTCAGTTAGCGGAATTAGTCGCCAGTCTTGACCGCCAAGGGACCGAGACCCGGGCCGGCCTGCGCGAACTCATCGAGAGTGGCACTCAGCACGTGCCGGGGTCCCACTACGCCGGGATCACCCTGGCCGAGCGGGGCCACGCGATCACCAATGTGGTCGCCACCCACCGCTACCCGGTGGACTTGGACGAAATCCAGAACCAATGCGGCGAAGGCCCGTGCGTCGCGGCCGCTTGGCAGCACCACGTCATGCACGTCGCAGATCTGGCGGTCGACCGCCGTTGGCCGCGCTATCGGCAATATGCGCTCGCGCACACTCCGATCCGGTCGATCCTGTCGTTCGAATTGTTCGATGGCCACGAACTCACTGCGGCGCTGAACTTTTTTGCCCACCGTCCGCACGCATTCATCGACGAATCAATCGAACTCGGCGGCATTTTCGCCTCGCACGTCGCGCTGGCGTGGTCGATGATGCGGCGCCACGATCAATTCCGCAGCGCGCTGGCGTCGCGCGACATCATCGGTCAGGCCAAGGGCGTCATCATGGAACGCTTCAACCTGGATGCCGTCGAAGCCTTCGATCTGCTGGCCCGGCTCTCGCAGCAATCGAACACGAAGTTGTTCGACGTCGCGCGGGCGCTGATCGAAAACGAACATCCGATCAAAGTGCCGGCGGCGGTGATCCAGGGACTGTCGAAGCGATCGAGCTAGCGGGGTCGCCGAAAGCCCAGTACCGTTTCGCCCGGCGTGCCGCGGGTAGCCAGCCGTTCATGAAAGCTGTCACTTGGCACGGGAAACGCAACGTGCGCGTGGAATCGGTGCCCGACCCGAAGATCGAGCTGCCGACCGATGCCATCGTCGAGATCACCTCGACCAACATCTGCGGATCCGATCTGCACCTCTACGAAATCCTCGGGGCCTTCATGAAACCCGGGGACATCCTCGGGCACGAACCGATGGGAATCGTCCGCGAGGTCGGCGAGGAGGTGGGCGAGCTGCGGGTCGGCGATCGGGTCGTGATCCCGTTCCAGATCTGCTGCGGCAGCTGCTACATGTGCCGCAATCAACTCTTCACGCAATGCGAAACCACCCAGGTGCGCGAGCAGGGCATGGGGGCGGCGCTGTTCGGTTACTCGGAGCTTTACGGCGAAATTCCCGGCGGCCAAGCCGAATTGCTGCGGGTACCCCAGGCGCAGTTCACCCACATCAAAGTCCCTGTGGGACCGCCGGATTCGCGATTCGTCTATCTTTCCGACGTGCTGCCGACAGCTTGGCAGGCGGTCGCCTACGCCGACATCCCGGATGGCGGCACGGTAGCCGTCCTGGGCCTGGGGCCCATCGGGGACATGGCAGCGCGCATCGCCGATCACCTCGGCTACCGCGTCATCGCCGTCGACCTGGTGGCCGAACGTCTGGCCCGCGCAGCCGAGCGCGGCATCCACACCCTCGACCTGGGGCGGCTCGACACGTCGCTGGGGGATGCGATTCGGGACCTGACCGACGGGCGCGGTGCCGACTCGGTGATCGACGCGGTGGGCATGGAGTCCCACGGTTCCCCGGCCGCCCGGCTGGCCCAGCAGGCGACCGGGGTGTTGCCGGACGCGGTGGCCAAGCGCCTGATGCAAACGGCGGGCGTGGACCGGCTCAGCGCGCTGTACTCCGCGATCGACATCGTCCGGCGCGGCGGAACCATCTCGCTGATCGGCGTCTACGGCGGAATGGCCGACCCGCTGCCGATGCTCACCCTCTTCGACAAGCAAGTGACGTTGCGGATGGGTCAGGCCAACGTCAAGAGGTGGGTCGACGACATAATGCCGCTGCTCACCGATGACGACCCGCTCGGCGTCGACACCTTCGCCACCCACGTGCTGCCTCTCGACGCGGCCCCACACGGCTACGAGATATTCCAGAAAAAGCGGGATGGAGCAGTCAAGGTGGTGCTCAAGCCCTAATCGCGTTGTCTGCCAAGCGGTTTCGGGCTCGTGTTTGACCACCTCACCGCTCGGGTATCAAGTGCGCCATGACCGCAGCACCCTCCGCCCCCACGCCCACCGGTGAATTGTGGCCCGGCAAGGCGTATCCGCTGGGCGCCACGTACGACGGAGCGGGGGCCAACTTCGCGGTGTTCAGCGAGGTGGCCGAGCGGGTCGAGCTTTGCCTGTTCGACGACGTGGGTGCCGAGACACGGATCGCGCTGCCCGAGGTCGACTCGTTCGTCTGGCATGGCTACCTGCCGGGCATCGAGCCGGGCCAGCGCTACGGCTATCGCGTGCACGGTCCGTACCAGCCGGAAGCGGGACTGCGGTGCAATGCGAACAAGCTATTGCTGGACCCGTATTCGAAGGGCATCGACGGCAGCTTCGATTGGAACCAGTCGCTATTCGGCTACAACTTCGGCGATCCCGATAGCCGCAACGACGTCGACTCCGCCTCCGGCATGCCCAAGTCGGTGGTGATCAATCCGTTCTTCGACTGGGGCTACGACCGCCCGCCGGGTCACGAGTACGCCGACACCGTCATCTACGAGGCGCACGTCAAAGGCCTGACCAAGACGCACCCGGACATCCCCGAACAGATCCGCGGGACCTACGCCGCGGTGGCCTACCCGGCGATCATCGAGCACCTCAAGAGCATCGGCGTCACCGCGATCGAGCTGATGCCGGTGCACCACTTCGCCAATGACTCCACCCTGATCGACAAGGGCCTCAACAATTACTGGGGCTACAACACGATCGGCTTCTTCGCACCGGACACGAAGTATTCCAGCGCCACCTCGCCGGGCGGGCAGGTGCAGGAGTTCAAGGCGATGGTCCGCGATCTGCATGAGGCGGGGATCGAGGTCATCCTCGATGTCGTCTATAACCACACCGCGGAGGGCAACCACCTGGGCCCGACCCTGTCGATGCGTGGGGTCGACAACCCTGCGTACTACCGCCTGGTCGACGACGACAAGCGGTACTACATGGACTACACCGGCACGGGGAACAGCCTCAATGTCGGGCATCCGCACTCACTTCAGCTGATCATGGATTCGCTGCGCTACTGGGTGACCGAGATGCACGTCGACGGTTTCCGGTTCGACCTCGCCGCGACGCTGGCCCGGGAGTTCTACGACGTCGACCGGCTGGCGGCGTTCTTCGAACTCGTGCAACAGGATCCAACGGTCAGCCAGGTCAAGCTCATCGCCGAACCATGGGACGTCGGGCCGGGCGGCTACCAGGTGGGCAATTTCCCGCCCCAGTGGACGGAGTGGAACGGCAAGTACCGCGACACCGTTCGTGACTTCTGGCGCGGGGAGCCCGCCACGCTCGACGAATTCGCCTACCGCCTCTCGGGGTCGGCCGACCTCTACGAGCACACCGGGCGACGCCCCGTCGCATCGATCAACTTCGTCACCGCGCACGACGGCTTCACGCTGCGCGACCTGGTCTCCTACAACGAGAAGCACAACGAGGCCAACGGCGAGGACAACAACGACGGCGAAAGCCACAACCGGTCGTGGAACTGCGGTGCGGAGGGGCCCACCGACGACGGGCAGATCAACGACCTGCGTTCCCGTCAGCAGCGCAACTTCCTGACCACCCTGCTGTTGTCCCAGGGGGTGCCGATGATCTGCCACGGCGACGAACTCGGTCGCACGCAACGTGGTAACAACAACGGCTACTGCCAAGACAACGAGCTGACCTGGATCGATTGGGCTGACGCCGATGCCGGCCTGCTGGAGTTCACCCGTGCGGTGTCGGCCGTGCGCGCGAACCACCCGGTTTTCCGCAGACGGCGGTTCTTTTCCGGCAAGCCGGTGGGCCGCCGTGGCCAGGACCGCCTGCCCGATATCGCGTGGTTCACCCCCGACGGCGCCGAGATGGCCGAGGAGGACTGGGAGGCGAGTTTTGCCAAGTCCGTCGCGGTGTTTCTCAACGGCGACGGCATTCCCGACCGCGATGCCCGGGGCCAGCGCGTGATCGACGACTCGTTCTTGCTGTGTTTCAATGCCCACTACGAACCGATCGAATTCACCCTTCCGCCAAAGGAATTCGGCTGCGCCTGGCGCCTGACGGTGTACACCGGGCCCGAGGAGGAGACGCCCGCGGAGGAAGTGCCCGGGGGAGGCACGCTCACCGTGGACGCGCACACCGCCGTGGTGCTGCACGCGGAGCGGGAACCCGGTGGGCTGAACCCACGCTGATACGCTGTGCGTGCATCGGCTGCGTTACAGAAGTGGGTGAATATGTCAAGGACAGTGGTGGTCGGCGCCTCGAGTGGACTCGGGCGCTGCATAGGCGTTGGCCTGGCGCAACGGGGTGATCAAGTCGCGCTGCTCGCCCGCCGCCGAGAGCGTATCGAGGCCGCCGCGAAGGAGGCGGGGTCGGCTGCGATCGCCGTCGAATGCGACGTCACCGACGAGGCCTCCTGCCGGTCGGCGATCGCCACTGTCGCGGACGCGTTCGGCGGCATCGACAACCTGGTGTACACACCCGCCATCGGACCGCTGGTCCGCATGGTCGATACCGATGCCGAGACGTGGCGGCGCGTCTTCGACACCAACGTGATCGGTGCCGCGCTGGTCACGGCGGCGGCGATGCCGCACCTGACCGAGTCGACGGGCAAGGTGGTCTACCTGGCCTCCGACGCCGGTACCTTCGGGCCGCCCTGGCCGGGGCTCGGCGCCTACGGCGTCAGCAAGGCGGCCCTCGAACGACTGGTGGAGGCCTGGCGGGCCGAACACCCCGACGTCGGATTCACCAACCTGATCGTGGGGGAGTGCGGAGGCGGCGAGGGCGACGCGGCGACGGGCATGACCACCGGCTGGGACATGGACCTCGCGATGAAGGCCGCCCCATTGTGGGCGTCCCGCGGATGCATGCCCGGCAAGCTGATGCCGGTCGAGGACCTCATCGACGTGGTGCACACGATCCTGCGCACCAACGCGACGACGTCGATGCCTGTCGTGGTGGCACGGGGCGCGCCAGCCAGCCCTCCGGCGTTCGCGGAGACGGCGCAGTCCTGAGACCCGGCCTACACCCCCAACTTTTCGCGGGCCTTGTCGAGCAGAAATCGCCCGTTCGACACCGGCCGGAACGCGCGCGCCGCGTCGGTGAGGGCGTCGCGGGAATCCGGCGACAGCTCGATGTCGGCGGCGGCGACGTTGAACTCGAGCTGTTCGACGCTGGACGCGCCGGGGATGGCCACGACGCCCGGCAGGCTGATCAGCCAGGCCAGCGCCACCTGCGCCGGCTTGGCGCCGACCTGCGCGGCGACGTCGCGCAGCGTCTGCAGCAGCGGCTCGATGCGGCGCAGGTTCTCGGTGCCGAAGTAGCGGTTCACCGCGCGGACGCCGCCGGGACGGTTGTCCACGCCGTATTTGCCGCCCAGCAGCCCCTGCTCCAGCGGTTGGTAGGCGATCACGATGCGGTTCTCGCGCTCGGCGAAGGGCACTAGGTCCTCCAGCGCGCCGGGGTGGGCGAGCGAAAAATGTACCTGGTTGCTGATCACCGGCCGCCCGAGCGCGGCGTCGGCCTTGCGCCACCGCGCCAGCGAGTAGTTGGAAACGCCTGCGGCGCCGATCTTTCCGTCGTCGAGCAGGTCGCGCAGCCCCGGCATGATCACCGAATCGGGGACGACCGGGTTTGGCTGGTGGATCTGGTAGAGCGGGATGCGGTCCAGCCCCAGCCTGCGCGCGCTGGCGCGCTCGCGCTGCTTGATCACCGCGGGGAAGGGGGCGACCGGCATGACCTTGCTGGCCACCGCGACCTCGGCGCGCTGGTCGCCGAGCGCCTCGCCCAGGATCCGCTCGCTCTTGCCCAGTCCGTACACCTCGGCGGTGTCGAACAGCGTCACCCCCAGCTCGAGGGCCCGGCGCACGATGTCACGCGCGGCTCCGGAGGCGTAACTGTCGCCATAGCCCCACTCGCGCGAGCCGAACTGCCACGTCCCCAGCCCAATCCGGCTGACCCGTCCCACTCCATCGACGTCGAGATACTTCATGGGTTCACCCTAGGGCTTCGAGTGTGACCCCTAGCCGGGGATCTTGTTGAGGATGTAGTTGGCGATGCTCACCACCGTCTGCCGGGCGGCGCCGACGTCGGTGCTGCCGAGGTTGGTTACCTCGAGGTCGATGACGACGTTGGCCTTGGCGGCGAGTGCGCGGACGAAGCACACCTTCAATCCCTTCGGCGTCAGGTCCATCGTCGTGATGCCGTTGCCGGCGTCGGCGGGGGCGCTCAGGGAAAGGGGGTACGACGGTCCGCTGCGGTCCGTCACCGTCACGGTTGTCCCGCCGCATTGGCGCCAACCGTCGAGCAGTGTCGCCAGTTGCGATTGGGCCGCGTTCGGATCGGCGAACGCGGCGACGGCCTGCATGACTTGGGTCGATTTGAGGAAGCTACGTGTGTCGTCGAATTCGGCCGCGTGGTAGCGCTGGATCGCGTTGTAGGCCTCCGGGGCCCCGGGGATGACGCTTTCCCAGCACTCGGGCCGGTCGATGCTTGCCTCCCTGTCGGACTTGATGGGCCGGTCCCACGTTTGACCGGGCCGCAGATTTTCGTCGGTGGTGATCTGTTTGAGGTCCTCGAGATTGGGCAGCAGCGTGCTGATCTTGTCCGGCGCCACGGTGGGTCGTGGCGGCACCGTGGCGGTGGTGGTGGTTGTGGAACTCGGCGGTGCCGCGTTCTGGCGTGACGGGAACGCCGTCAGGGTGGCCCATCCGACGAGGGCGAGGATCGCCATCGTGATGAACGAATACGACAGCACCACCCCGACCAGGGCGCGGTCACGGCCAAGCTCACCGGTGCGCCGGATTTGCGCCAGCCCCAGGTGCCCCAGAATCGCGCCCGCGGGGGCGAACACGAACGCGAACACCACCGACAGCGTTGCCAAGGCGTTGACGCGGGGCGGGTACGGCGGTTGCGTCGGCGGTGGCGTGAAGATTGGCGGCGGGAAGCCCGGCGGCGGGGCGGACGGGCTCGTGAAGGGGACGCGACCCAGCGGGTCGTACGTAAAAGGGTTGTCCCCGAACGGATCCTGAGGGTCGGTCACCCCAGCTGCCTCCTCAACGCTCCTCAACGCTCCTTAACGCGGTCCGGCTATCCGGTCAGCATGCGATATTGGGCTGCGATCTGTTGATGTGCGGTATCGAGTTGGCGGGCAACGGCTTTGATGGCGTAGCGGCCGGCGGTCGCCAGGCACCAGAAGTGCGGCACCAACCCGCTGGCCCCGGCGACCCTGGTGCAACGGCTCTGCGGTAGCCCCGGCACCGGTGCGGCGCCTTGCGCCGCGGCCGTCGCCGCCACGGCGTCGCTGTAGGCCTGCGACAAGGTCTGCGCGCTCGCGGCGTCCTTGGCTTGATACACGGTCGTCAGGCTGGTCGACACGAGATCGACACCCGCGGTCGTCAGGGCGGGACCGATTCGCGCCGGGTTGTCTTCCAGATGCAACGCGCCCGCTACCTGGTAGGTGGCCCCGGTCGTGGAGGTGCCCTGATCGGGCGGCAGCGGCAGCGTGCGGGCGACCAGCCCGGTGGGATCCCTGGGAAGCGCCGCGAACTGGTCGGCGGAAGTCGGCGAAAACTTGTCGATCAATGGAATCTGAAGGTCGAGGCTACGCGCGGCCAGCGGAGCTTCGCAGTCGGCGCCGGCGGGGCACCGGGCGACCTGGACCAGAACATAGGGACCGTGCGCGGTGAAAACGCTCAGTTCGCGGACCGTCTGGGGGCCCTCCTGGAAGGTCAGCAGCGCCGCGGTGGCATCGGGATGGCCGGGGACCGGGACCGCGCGCTCGGGTTCAGTGACGATGGGCGTGGCGCTGGGAACGCGGGGCATCGCCATCGCCTTCCCGTACATCCCTTGGGCCGCAGCCGATGCCGCGGCCGGACCCGCAAACCGCAGCACCGCGTTGCGCAGCAACATCTGTGAATCCGGGCCCGGGCCTTGTCGCTCGGACATAAACCCGACCACGAAGGGCAAGCCATAGGCACCGCCCAGAATCGGCGTCCACATCACGTGGGAGAGCTGCTGGTAGTCCTCGATCACTACGGCCGCGCTGCTGGATCCCCGGGTGGACAGCCCCGCGTCGGCCTGCCACGGACCGACGACATAGTCGGCCATGCGCCTGCCCTCGATGAGCCGGCCGTCGTGGTCCGAACCCGCATTGCCCAGCGGCGACTGCGGGACGATCGGGTAATTGCCCGGGTCGAGCAGGGGTACGTTCACCGATGCCGAAGGGCCCGAGGGCGATTGGGGCGCCGGACGCGCGGTGCCCGCCGTGGTCGTGTGGCTGCAGCCCAGCAGAGCAGCGGCGAGCAGCGCCGCCATTGGTTTCCCGTGTCGCAGTTGGCTGGTCCGCATTGGGCTCATGTTTTGCAGATCTTCCAGCCGTCTTCGAGTTTCAAGGGCAGGCTGACCGTGCGGCTGCCCAAGGCCTCGTTCTGGGCGTCCATCGTCGCCGTGGCGGTGTCGCCGGTGATGGCGACCGAGATGTTTTTGACCGAGGTAAGACCCGTTTCGGCGCGACCCTTCTTCACGTAACCCATTACCGGCCCGACGAATTGGGCCCGCATCGCCGAGCACATCAGCTCGGTGTAGGCGTCCCAGTTCTGGGTGTTGTAGGCATCTTGAAACGCCATGACCGTCTGGCGGACCTGATCTTCCGCGGAGGGCGATGCGGCGAGCGAGGTGGTGGGGGCGGGCGCGGGCGCCGCCATCGGAGCGCCGCCGTGCTGGGCCACCGGGGTGCCGCCGATGACGTTCGAACACGAGGCGGTGACTGCGGCGACGGCCAGCGCGGCCCCGACGGTGGCGAGAATCGACGCGGATGCATTCGATGCAGTCATGGATTCGACCTCTCTGTCACAGGGCCCGCCCCAGTAAGCGCCTGTCACTGCCGGGGCACTTTCGCGGCCGTCGCGGTGACGAGCGCGCCGACGTCGGCCCCGCCGCCGGCATGGCACTGGACGATATCGATGATCACGTTGCCGCGCTCCATCATTCCGTGCTGGCAGGACGCGTTGCCTCCGCGCAGGCCGGCCGAGATCGTCAGGACGCCGGAGGTGGTGAACGGCTGGCCGAATTCCCACACCTGGGGTCCCTCGCCGGGCGCGGTGATCGTGACGGCTTTGCCACCGCACAGCCCCCACTGCTCGCGTTGGGAGATATACGACAACCCGCCCTTGTCCTGGGACGGGAAGGCGATGACGGCCTGGGTGATGCTGTCTTGCCACGCCTTTTGGTACATGGCACGCAACTCCTGCGCGGCCACGCCGGTGTAGGCACTGTTCGCGTAGACGGATTGTTGCGCGGGGGCCCAGGCCGGCAGGCACTGCTGGTTGTCGATCGTCGCGGCGTCGTCGAGCAGGCCGGCGCCGTCTCGCTCGAGGGTGACGGTATCGCCGTGTGCGACCCCCGCGATCTCCGCGGTGGTCAGCAGGATCGGCCGTAGCTGCGCGGCGGTGATATCGGTTGCCGGCGGACCGTCGGCCAGAGCGGGCACGGATGCCTGGGGCCCGGATCCCGACCGGGAGGCGCCGCCGGGGTTCTCGGTCGAGTCGTTGGGCCAGGCCAGGACGGCGACCGTGCCGACAACGAGCACCGCCACCGTGGACAGCGCGAGGGCCATCAGGGTGCGCCGGCGCCGCCGGGCGGGCGGACCGGGCCAGGGGGTCATGGTGCGCGGACCGCCGTGCTCCCAGCCCGGTCGTGCCGGAGAGTCGGTCCGCGGATAGGCGCGGACCTTGCGGCTGGGCACGGGCGGCAACGGCGCACTCACCGGGCGATCGTGCAACGCCGCGGCCGCCGCTTCGGCCAGTGCGCCGGCCGAGGGGAAGCGGGCCGCGGGATCCTTGGCCATCGCGGTGGCGACGACGTGGTCGAGCGCGACCGGCAGCCAGGGCATCGGCTCGGTGACCCGGGGCGGCGGGGCGAACAGGTGGGCCGCCATCACCCCCGCCACCCCGTTGGTATCCGGGAACGGCGTCTTGCCCGTCAGCAACCGAAACATGGTGCAGCCCAGGGAGTAGATGTCGATCCGGCCGTCGATCGGCGAATTCGACAGCACTTCCGGGGCGGCGTAGGCGACGGTCGCCATCACCGAATTCGTCGCGGTCAGGCCGACGTCGTCGAGGGCGCGCGCCACGCCGAAATCGCCGAGCAGGACCCGTTCGCCGGGACCGATGGGCCCCGAAAGCAGAAAGTTCGCGGGCTTGACATCGCGGTGCACCACGTTGCGGGCATGCGCGAAGTCGAGCGCCTTGGCCACCTCGACGAGGATGTGCACGACGCGTTGCGGGCTCATGGTTCCCGCGTGCAGCGCGGCATCGGCGTCGGTGCCGTCGACGAACTGCATCGCGATCCACAGCTGGCCGTCCTCGGTCTGCCCGCGGTTGTACACCGACACGATCTGGGGGTGATCGAGGGCCGCCGCCATGTCGGCCTCCCGGATGAACCGCGCCCGGAAGTCGGGGTCGCGCGACAGCTGGGCCGAGAGCACCTTGAGCGCGATGTGGCGCGGAAGGCCGGGGTCAGCGGCCAGATAAACCGCGCCCATCCCGCCGGTGCCCAGGACACGCTCAACGCGGTAACCGCCCACCACGGATCCCACCGTCAGCATGCAAAACACCCTAAGGTCAACCCCGTTCCGTAGGGGCGTGTCCGGCAATGTTGCGCCAAAACCGGCATACGGCCAAGTCACCCCGCCACGAGGCTCCCCGCGCCACCCGCGT
>NZ_MBEM01000101.1:0-21241 GCF_001954045.1 Mycobacterium sp. SP-6446
TACAACGTGCCGGTCGGCGATCACGAGGCGGCGGTCTCGGCGGTGACGTTGTTGCCGGGGGCCACCATCACCGCGGCGGACCTCACCGAGGCGGTCGCCAACATGCCGATCGGGCTGGGACCCGACTTCGTGTGCGTGGTGCCGGAGATGACGCTGAGCGCGACCTACCGCCCCACCGTCAGCGCCCTGCGGGCCGCGGGAATCCCCAAGGCGGGCCGTCACGTCTGGTATTTCGACGTGGGCAGCAACGAGTTTCGCCGGCTGACCCCAGGTGTGCGGTTGGAACTGGGCGGCGAGCACTGACGTGGTCGACGATTCGCTGCTCAACATTCTGGTGTGCCCCGCCGACCGGGGCCCGCTGCTGCTGGTCTCGGCGGACGACGGGGCCGAGTTGCTCTACAACCCGCGGCTGCGGCGTGCCTACCGCATCGAGGACGGCATTCCGGTGCTGCTGGTCGACGAGGCCCGTGACGTCGACGACGACGAGCACGCACGGTTCACGGCGCAAGCGGGTCCGGCAGATCCCCGGTGAGGTAACGCTGCAGGTTCGGCGCGATGATGTGCGCGATCTGTTCGGCCGGTAGCGACGCGAACGGTTCGATCCGCACGATGTAGCGCGCCATGACCACGCCCATCAACTGCGAGGCGACGAACTGGGCGCGGATCTTGCCCGTCCCGGGTGGAGTGTCGACGCGCGAACCCACCTCCCTGACGACCACCTCTTGCAGGAATGAGCGCGCCAGACTCACGTCGGCGCCGGCAAGCAACGATCGCACCGTCGCGATCAAGCCCGCGCCCATTTCCGAATCCCAAATCGGTAAGAGGATCGACGGCAGCCGTAGCCCGAGTTCCTCCACCGGCGTTTCCCGCATCGGCACCAGCACCGTCATGGGATCGACCGGAAGTTTGATCGCGGCGGCAAACAGCTGCTCTTTGGTGCCGAAGTAGTGATGCACCAGGGCGGAGTCGACGCCAGCCCCCGCGGCCACGGCCCGAATCGACGTCCGGTCAATGCCATTGCGAGCGAACAACTCTCGGGCGCTGGCTAGAATCCGCTCCCGCGTGTCGGTAACCCCGGCGGGTCGGCCGGGCCGTCGGCGTCCGGTTTGGGCGGTCGCCACGCTAGGGCGTCCGCCGTCGTAGGGTGGCCGCGGCCAGGCACAGCGCGGCGAGCGCGAAACACATGACGACGACGATGTCGCGTACCGCGATGTACGTCAAATCCGAATGCGCGCCCACCTGCTGCAGCGCCTCCAGCGCGTAGCTGGCCGGCAGCACGTTGCTGATCCACTGCAACCAGTGAGCCATCAACGCCCGCGGGACGATGATGCCGGCCAGCAGCAGCTGCGGCACCATCACCAGCGGTATGAACTGCACCGCCTGAAACTCGGTGCGGGCGAACGCACTACACAGCAGACCGAGGCCGACACCCAGCACCGCGTTGACGATCGCGATCACGAACACCCAGAGCGGGCTGCCCGCGGTGTCGAAGCCGAGGAACCAAAACGACACTCCGCATGCCAGAATCGCTTGCGCCGCAGCGGCTATCGAGAACGCGGTGCCGTAGGCGATCAGCAGGTCGAGCCGGCGCAGGGGAGTGGTCAGGATGCGCTCCAGCGTCCCCGAGGCCCGCTCGCGCTGCATCGTGATCGACGTGATGATGAACATCACGAAAAGCGGGAAAAGGCCGAGCAGGATCAGGCATGCGTTGTTGAACGGTGTCGGCGTGCCCGGGCGGTGCGGTGCGTTTTCGAACATGAAGTACATCAGCGTGATGACCAGGACCGGAACCAGCAGGATCAACGCGACGCTGCGACGATCGGCGACCAGTTGGCGCAAGATCCGCGTCGTCGTCGCCGTGTAGCCCTTGAGTCCTAGCCGGCTTGGCGTGTGGTGCTGTGCCTGATGATGGACAGAAACCCGTCCTCCAGTGACGTGCATCCGGTGTCCTCTCGTAGTTGGGTCGGGGTGGTGTGCGCGACCAGATACCCCTCGCGCATCAGCAACAGATCGCCGCAGTGGTCGGCCTCGTCCATCACGTGACTGGAAACCAGCAGCGTGGTGCCGCCGCGGGCCAGGTCGGTGAACTGTTCCCAAAGATCCACTCGCAGCACGGGATCCAGGCCCACGGTGGGCTCATCGAGCACGAGCAGATCGGGCTGGCAGACCAGCGCGCACGCCAGCGATGCCCTGGTGCGCTGGCCCCCGGAGAGGTTGCCGCAGAAGGCGGTTCGGTGATCGGTCAGTCCGACGCGGTCGATTGCGGTATCGGCGGCGCTGCTGTCGAAGCCATACAGCGATGCCAGGTAGCGGACGTTGTCGACGATCCGCAGGTCGTTGTAGAGCGTCGCGTCCTGCGGCATGTACCCGACTCGACGGCGCAGCGGCGCGGATCCGGCGGGGTGGCCCAGCACCGTCACCGTCCCCGACGTCACGATCTGTGTGCCGACGATGCAGCGCATCAGCGTCGTCTTGCCGCAGCCGGAGGGGCCAAGCAAGCCGGTGATGCTGCCGCGGGCAATCCGCACCGAGAAATCGTGCAGAGCTGGGCGTTTCCCGCGAATCACCCGCAGGTGATTGATGTCGACGGCCGGTTCCGCACCGCCCTGCCTCAATTCATCATGCGATGAAATCATCATGTGATGAATATCCGCCGGTGCGACGGGATTGTCAAGGGGTGGCGGACGCCGGGCGTGGCCGGCGGGGGATTTATCGCTCGCCGGCGGCCGGGCGGCGCTGCGGCAGATGTCCGTGCACGCCTTCGGCGTATGCGGTTTCGGCGTGCTGAGTGACGTCGACTCCGGCGGTCTCCTCTTCGGCGCTGACCCGGAAACCCATCACCCGATCGATCAACTTCGCCAGGACGAACGTCACGATGAACGCATAGAGGGCCACCACGACAATCGCCAGCGTCTGCTTCCCGAGCTGGGCGAAGCCGCCGCCGTAGAACAGCCCCTGCGGGCCCGACGTCATGACCGCGGTGGCAAGCAGCCCGATCAACGACACACCGACGACGCCGCCGACGAAGTGCACCCCCACGACGTCGAGCGAATCATCGTAGTTGAAACGGAATTTCGCGCCGACGGCGAACGAGCACACGATGCCCGCGGCGACGCCGACGACCGCGGCGCCGAGCGTGTTGACGGTTCCGCACGACGGGGTGATGGCGACCAGGCCGGCGACCACACCGGACGCCGCGCCGAAGGTTGTCGGCCTGCCGTCACGGAGTTGTTCGACCGATAGCCAGCCAAGCATGCCCAGGCAGCCGGCGACGAGGGTGTTGAGGAAAATGGCCGCGGCAGTTCCGTTGGCGGCCATGGCCGAACCGGCGTTGAACCCGAACCAGCCGAACCACAGCAGCCCGACACCGACGAAGAGCAGCGGCAGATTGTGCGGCCGCATGGCCTCCTTCTTGAAGCCGATGCGGGGTCCGAGCACCAGCGCCAGGGCCAGGGCGGAGCAGCCGGAGACGATCTCGACGACGAGCCCGCCCGCGTAGTCGAGCACGCCCAGCTTGGCCAGCCAGCCGCCGGGTCCCCATACCCAGTGTGCGACAACCGAATACACGACGATCGCCCATGTCGGGACGAACACCACCCAGGCCGCGAACTTCGCGCGATCGGCGATCGCGCCGCTCACCAGGGCGGCGGTGATGATCGCAAACGTCAATTGGAATGTCGCATAGAGCAGTTCGGGCACCGTGCCATGGAGGCTGTCGGGGGTGATGCCGAGCATCCCGATGTGCCTGAGGTTGCCGACGAATCCGCCGGCGCCGTCCTGGGAGAACGCGATGGTGTAGCCGACCAGCAGCCACGCCACCGTGACCAGCGGGATGGAGATGAAGCTCATCATCATCATGTTGAGCACCCCGGTGGTGCGGACCATGCCGCCGTAGAAAATGGCAAGGCCGGGGGTCATGAGCAGGACGAGTGCGGTGCTGGCCAGTAGCCACGCGGTGGCGGCGGGGTCGATCGCATGCATGATGACCGGATACTGCCATGTTCGGGGTGCCGGTAGGTTCGGTGGGTGCGATCCGGTCGCGGCGCGGGCCAGCTCTCAGTCGACCCCGTCGAGGCCGCGCATCGGTTGCTCGGTGCGACCATCACCTGCCGCGGAGTGCGGGCCGTCGTCGTCGAGGTGGAGGCCTACGGCGGGGTTCCCGACGGTCCGTGGCCGGACGCCGCGGCCCACTCGTATCGGGGCCGCAATGGCCGCAACGCGGTGATGTTCGGGCCCCCGGGGCGGCTGTACACCTACCGCAGCCACGGGATCCACGTCTGCGCCAACGTCTCGTGCGGCCCCGACGGCGTGGCCGCCGCCGTGTTGCTGCGCGCCGCCGCCATCGAGGACGGGCTCGACGCGGCCCAGGCCCGGCGCGGCGAGGCGGTTCGCCACATCGCGCTGGCGCGCGGTCCGGGGAATCTGTGCTCGGCTCTGGGAATCACCATGGCCGACAACGGGGTCGACGTCTTCGACCCGAAGAGCCCGGTGCGGCTGGCGCTCAGCGAGGCGCACGGCGCGGTATCGGGCCCGCGCGTGGGGATCAGCCAGGCCGCCGACCGGCCGTGGCGACTGTGGCTGGCGGGCCGGCCGGAAGTCTCCGCCTACCGCCGCAGCCCCCGCGCGCCGGCTCCGGGCGCCAGTGATTAGGCGGGGGCGGGTGCCGGTGAGACGGCGCGGAACGCGGGGTCCACGCGGCGCGCGAGGAAAATGAACGTCACGGCCAAGAGCGGCGCGACGGCACTGTATATCGCGGCCGGCGTTGCCATTTCGGCGCTGTTCAGCAACTGCGGACTCAACGCAATGCCCATCGCCACCACGGCATTGTGCATTCCGACCTCCAGGCTGACAGCGACGGCCTGCCGCGGGGCCAGCCGCATCAGGCGCGGCGCCAGATAGCCGATCGAGAGGCTCACGGTGCAGAACGCGACGACGGCTCCGATCAGCACGCCGAAGTTGTGCCATAGCGTCGTTCGGCCCCCTGCGAAGGCCGCGAGCACGGCGAGCACCAGGAGCGCAATGGCGGCTATGCGGACCGGTTTCTGCAGCCGGCGGGCCAGCTCGGGGAAGTGGTGGCGGGTTGCCACGCCGATCGCGATGGGAACGAGCACGAGGCCGATCACCGAAAGGAGCTTGTCCAGCTGCAGGGGGAGAAACCGCCCTTCGCCGAGGAACCAGGACATCGACATCGCCAGAATCGCGGGCAGGGCAACGACCGACAGCGCGGCGTTGATTGCGGTCAGCGTGAGGTTAAGCGCCAGGTCACCGTTGAAAAGATGGCTGAGCAGGTTCGCCATCGTCCCGCCGGGTGTGGCCGCCATCAGCATGAGCCCGACCGCGAGATGGGGTTCGAGGTGAAAGACCTCGGCGATGACCAGGCACACGGTCGGCAGCAGCAGCGCTTGGCAGGCGAGCGCCACGACGAGTGGTTTGCGCAGCGTTGCGGCCCGCTTGAAGTCGTCGACCGTGAGTGTCAGCCCGAGCGCGAGCATGATGATCGCGACGACCAACGGCCAGTACTGGTTGCTCATGACGCTCCGGGTTGTCGTGCGCTGACGGGGAAAGCCATAGCGCGACGATGCGCCACCTAGTTAGCTTGCCTTAGATAGCCGCGCGGTAGCGAATCGTGGCCGTGCGAGCGACTAAAGTCGTGCGCGATGTCTTCCGGAATCCTCGACGAGCTGGGCTGGCGCGGGCTGATCGCGCAGTCCACCGATCTAGACGCGCTGGCGGCCGAGGACCCGCCGCTGACGGTGTACGCCGGCTTCGATCCGACCGCGCCCAGCCTGCATGCCGGACACCTGGTGCCGTTGCTGGCGTTGCGGCGTTTCCAGCGCGCCGGCCACCGGCCCATCGTGCTCGCGGGCGGCGCCACCGGCATGATCGGCGATCCGCGGGACGTCGGCGAGCGCACCCTGAACGAAACGGGCACCGTCGCCGACTGGACCGAGAAGATCCGCGGACAGCTGGAACGATTCGTCGACTTCGACAGCTCACCCACCGGCGCGATCGTCGAGAACAACCTCGAGTGGACGCGCGAGATGTCGGTGACGGAGTTCCTGCGCGACGTCGGCAAGCATTTCTCGGTGAACGTGATGCTGGACCGCGACACCATCCGGCGGCGCCTGGAGGGCGACGGAATCTCCTACACGGAGTTCAGCTACATGCTGCTGCAGGCCAACGACTACGTCGAACTGCACCGGCGGCATGGCTGCACACTGCAGATCGGTGGCTCGGACCAGTGGGGCAACATCATCGCCGGGGTTCGCTTGGTCCGCCAAAAGCTCGGCGCCACAGTGCATGCGCTCACGGTTCCGCTGGTGACCGCCGCCGACGGCACCAAGTTCGGCAAATCCACGGGCGGCGGCAGCCTCTGGCTCGACCCGCAGATGACCAGTCCCTACGCCTGGTACCAGTACTTCATCAACACCGCCGACGCCGACGTGATCCGCTACCTGCGCTGGTTCACCTTTCTGTCGGCCGACGAGCTGGCCGAGCTCGAACGCGCCACGGCCGAACGCCCGCAACAACGCGCCGCGCAGCGTCGGCTCGCGACCGAACTCACCGTTCTGGTGCACGGCGAGGCCGCTACCGCGGCCGTCGAACACGCCAGCCGGGCGCTGTTCGGCCAGGGCGAACTGGACCGGCTCGACGAGGCGACGCTGGCCTCGGCGTTGCGCGAGACGTCGGTCGCGGAGCTCGAGCCGGGCGGCCCGGACGGCATCGTCGATCTGCTGGTGGCCAGCGGACTGTCCGCCAGCAAGGGTGCGGCCCGGCGCACGATCAGCGAGGGTGGCGTGTCGGTCAACAACATTCGCATCGACAGCGACGAATGGGTGCCGCAGAACTCGGACTTCCTGCACGGCCGTTGGCTGGTGCTGCGCCGCGGCAAGCGCAATGTCGCCGGCATAGAAAAGGTCTAGAACCGCGTCGCGAA
Source organism: Mycobacterium sp. SP-6446 (assembly GCF_001954045.1). NCBI lineage: Bacteria > Bacillati > Actinomycetota > Actinomycetes > Mycobacteriales > Mycobacteriaceae > Mycobacterium > Mycobacterium sp. SP-6446. The sequence goes on from NZ_MBEM01000101.1 coordinate 6,938, forward strand.
ACGCGTTAGTGCGCAAAGCTTTATCGCGCCGTGTTTTAAACGTGACTTCCGCTGGCCACTGTTGTCACAGTGATTTGCGCGCGGGGGACTCGGCAGACGGCGGCTCTTCGGTTTATCGCATTGGCGGCGGGTCTGCTCGCCACGACGACCGTGTCGGCGGCGCCGATCCGGGCCGACATGCTCGGCAACGCGTTTCTCTCCGCGCTGAACAATGCCGGCGTCACCTACAGCCAGCCGATCAGCACGACGGCGGCGGGCCAGGCGGTCTGTCCGATGCTGTTCCAGCCGGGTGAGTCTTTCGACGCGGTCGTCCGCGAAATGGCCGTCAGGAGAGGGATGTCCGAGAAGTCGGCCGGCGTATTCACGATCGTCGCTATCGCGACGTACTGTCCGGCGGTCTTGGCGCCGCTGCTGAACGGGCGGCTGCAGGCCTAGTTCGCCCGGCCGACGGCATTCGGCGTGCCCGTATCCTTTGCAGCGTGGTCGACGACAGGCATGGCCGAGACGGGCAGCGACGGCCGCGCTCGGCATCGCGGTGGTCAGGACCGGGGCGCGCGCGCCCGGCCCAACCGCAGAGCGCTGCGGCGGAGCGGCCGTCGCAGGATGGCGCGGCTCAAGACGGGCCCCCGATACCGCCCGGCGTGGACGCCAGGCAACTCGCACCCGAAATCCGCCGCGAACTGAGCACCTTGGACCGTGCCACCGCCGACGCCGTGGCACGCCATCTGGTCGCCGCCGGCGAACTGCTCGACGAAGACCCGGAAGCCGCCCTCCGTCACGCGCGTGCGGCGCGGTCGCGGTCCAGCCGGATCGCGGCGATCCGCGAAGCGGTCGGGATCGCCGCCTACCACTGCGGCGATTGGGGCCAGGCGCTCGCCGAATTGCGCGCCGCCCGCAGGATGGGCAGCAAGTCCTCGCTGCTCGCGCTTATCGCCGATTGCGAACGCGGCCTCGGCCGCCCGGAGCGGGCGCTCGAACTGGCCCGCGGGCCGGAGGCGGCCGAGCTCAGCGGCGACGACGCCGACGAGCTGCGCATCGTCGCGGCCGGCGCCCGCTCGGATCTCGGGCAGCTGGAGCAGGCCCTGACCGTCTTGTCCACGCCGCAGCTGGACCCGACCCGCACCGGTTCGACGGCCGCGCGGTTGTTCTACGCGTACGCCGACACGCTGCTGGCGCTGGGCCGTGACGACGAGGCGCTGCGGTGGTTCTTGCGCTCCGCGGCCGCCGACATCGACGGCGTCACCGACGCCGAAGACCGGGTCAGCGAGCTCGGCTGAGAGTTTGGTTGACGTGAAAACCCTTGCGCAGGAATATGATTGCCTGCTCATAGACCTGGACGGGACGGTGTTCCGCGGCGCCCAACCCACCGATGGCGCGGTGCAGTCGCTCGACGAAGTGCGCAGCCGCAAGCTGTATGTCACCAACAACGCCTCGCGCAGCCCCGACGAGGTCGCGGCGCACCTGCGCGAGCTCGGCTTCGACGTCACCGGCGAGGACATCGTCACCAGCGCCCAAAGCGCCGCCCACCTGCTCGCAGGTGAGCTACCCCCGGAATCGCCGGTGCTGATCGTCGGCACCGACGCCCTGGCCGACGAGGTCGCCGCGGCGGGCTTGCGGCCCGTTCGCAAGTACGACGACCATCCCGTCGCCGTTGTGCAGGGCCTTTCGAAGACCATCGCCTGGCCGGATCTCGCCGAGGCGGCGCTGGCCATCCGGGCCGGCGCGCTGTGGGTGGCGGCCAACGTCGACCCCACGCTGCCCACCGAGCGGGGCCTGCTGCCCGGGAACGGGTCGTTCGTGGCCGCGCTGCGGACGGCCACCGGCGCCGAACCCCGCGTGGCGGGGAAGCCCGCGCCGACGCTGATGACGGATGCGGTGGCGCGCGGCGATTTCCGGGCCGCGCTGGTGATCGGCGACCGGTTGGACACCGACATCGAGGGCGCCAACGCCGCCAAGCTGCCCAGCCTGATGGTGCTCACCGGCGTCAATACCGCGCGCGACGCCGTCCGCGCCGAACCCGCGAGGCGCCCCACCTACATCGGCCACGACCTGCGCGCATTGCACGACGAAGCGAGCCGGCTCGCGGTCGCGCCGCAAGCCGGCTGGCGCGTCGACGTCGGCGAGCAGGCGGTGACGGTCGGAGCCAACGGGGACGACGACGGGGACGGGCTGTCGGTCGTGCGCGCCGTCGCCAGCGCGGTGTGGAGTGCACCGCAGTCCGATGCCCTGCGCATCGAGGCCGCCGACGACCGGGCGCGCGACGCGCTGCGGCGCTGGTCTCTGGTCTAGCGTAGGTACGCGATGACTATCGATCCTGAACAGATTCGCGCGGAAATCGACACCCTGCTGGCCCAACTCCCCGATCCGAAAGACCAACAGGCCATGCAAAACGGGCCGTCGCTGGCCGAGCTCGAAGAGATTGCCCGCCGTCTTTCCGAGGCGCACGACGTGCTGCTGCAGGCGCTGGAGTCCGCGGAGAAGGGCTGACGTGCCCCATGCCTCGACGCGCCCGCGTTGACGCCGAGCTGGTACGGCGCGGCCTGGCCCGGTCTCGTCAGCAGGCCGCGGAGCTGATCGGCGCCGGCAAGGTCAGCATCGACGGCCTGCCGGCGGTCAAGCCCGGCACCGCCGTCGCGATCACCGCGGCGCTGACCGTCGCCGACGAGGGCGAGCGCAGCTGGGTGTCGCGAGGCGCGCATAAGCTCATCGGCGCGCTGGACGCCTTCGACATTCCCGTCGCGGGCCGCCGCTGCCTGGACGCCGGCGCATCGACGGGCGGGTTCACCGAAGTCCTGCTGGACCGCGGGGCCACCCAGGTGGTGGCCGCGGACGTCGGCTACGGCCAGCTGGCCTGGTCGCTGCGCTCCGATCCGCGGGTGGTCGTCGTCGAGCGGACCAACGCCCGCGAGCTATCCCCGGAGGCGATCGGGGGCCAGGTCGACCTGGTAGTGGCTGACCTGTCGTTTATCTCGTTGGCCACCGTGTTGCCCGCGCTGGCTGGATGCGCTTGCCCCAGCGCGGATATCGTTCCCATGGTGAAGCCACAGTTTGAAGTGGGGAAGGGTCAGGTGGGCCCCGGCGGGGTGGTCCGCGATCCCGGGCTGCGCGCCGACTCGGTGCTCGGCGTCGCGAGGCGCGCCGGGGAACTGGGCTGGCATACCGTCGACGTCATGGCCAGTCCGCTACCGGGACCGGCGGGCAATGTCGAATACTTCTTGTGGTTGCGCGCCGAGACCGATCGGGGGCTGTCTGCTGATGAGTTGGTGGACGCGGTGCGGCGCGCCGTGGCGGAGGGCCCGCAATGACGACTGAACGTACCGTCCTGCTGATCGTCCACACCGGGCGTGACGAAGCGACCGAGACCGCGCGGCGCGTGCAGAAAGTGCTGGGCGACAACGGCATTGCGCTTCGCGTCCTGTCCGCCGAGGCCGTCGACCGGGGATCGTTGCACCTGGCGCCCGACGATATGCGGGCCATGGGTGTCGAAATCGAAGTGGTCGACGCCGACCCGCACGCCGCCGAGGGCTGCGAACTGGTGCTGGTGCTCGGCGGCGACGGCACCTTCCTCCGTGCGGCCGAATTGGCCCGCAACGTCGGAATTCCGGTGCTGGGCGTCAACTTGGGCCGCATCGGATTCCTGGCCGAGGCGGAGGCCGAGGCCATCGACACGGTGCTCGACCACGTCATCGCGCGGACCTACCGGGTGGAGGAGCGCCTGACGCTCGACATCGTCGTGCGCCAGGGTGGCCGCATCATTGACCAGGGCTGGGCGCTCAACGAGGCCAGCCTCGAAAAGGGCCCGCGGCTGGGCGTGTTGGGCGTCGTCGTCGAAATCGAGGGACGGCCCGTGTCGACGTTCGGCTGCGACGGGGTGTTGATCTCGACGCCGACCGGATCCACCGCCTACGCGTTCTCCGCCGGCGGTCCCGTGCTGTGGCCCGACCTCGAGGCGATCCTGGTGGTGCCCAACAACGCTCACGCACTGTTCGGCCGGCCGATGGTCACCAGCCCGGACGCCACCGTCGCGATCGAGATCGAGGCAAGCGGCAACGACGCCCTCGTGTTCTGCGACGGACGGCGCGAAATGCTGATACCGGCCGGCGGGCGGCTCGAGGTAACCCGTTGCGCCACACCGGTGAAATGGGCACGCCTGGACAGCGCGCCGTTTACGGACCGCCTGGTGCGCAAGTTCCGGTTGCCGGTGACCGGCTGGCGCGGGAAGTAACGGCGCTGCAACGGTGCTGATCGAATGCTGACCGAAATCCGCATCGAGTCGCTGGGTGCCATCAGCGTCGCGGTCGGGGAGTTCGGCCGCGGTCTGACCGTGTTGACCGGCGAGACGGGTACCGGCAAGACGATGGTGGTGACCGGGCTGCACCTGCTCGGCGGAGCCCGCGCCGACGCCACCCGGGTGCGATCCGGGGCGGACCGCGCTGTTGTCGAAGGCCGTTTCACGACAACCGATTTCGACGACGAGACAGCCGCGCAGCTGGACGGCGTGCTGGAATCCTTGGGCGCCGAGCGCGACGAGGATGGCAGCGTGATCGCGCTGCGCTCGGTCAGCCGCGACGGACCGTCGCGGGCGTATCTCGGCGGTCGCAGCGTGCCCGCGAAGTCGCTTGGCGACTTCACCGCCGAGTTGCTCACCCTGCATGGGCAGAACGACCAGCTGCGCCTGATGCGGCCCGACGAGCAGCGCGGCGCGCTGGATCGCTTCGCGGCCGCGGGCCCCGCGCTGGAGCGCTATCGCAAGCTGCGCGAGGCGTGGCTGTCGGCGCGACGCGACCTGATCGAACGCCGCGACCATGCCCGCGAACTCGCGCAAGAGGCCGACCGGCTGAAATTCGCGCTCAACGAGATCGACAGCGTCGACCCGCAACCCGCCGAGGACGAGGAACTGGTCGCCGACATCCGGCGGCTCTCCGAGCTGGACACCCTGCGGGAGGCCGCCGCCGCGGCCCGCGCGGCGTTGTCCGCGGACGACGCGGATGCGTTCGGCTCCAGCGCCGTCGACAACCTCGGGCGCGCGCGAACCGCGCTCGAATCCGCCGACGATGCCACGCTGCGGGCGCTGGCCGAGCAGATCGGTCAAGCGCTCACCGTCGTCACGGACGCGGGGCAGGAACTGGGCGACTATCTGGAGCAGCTGCCGGTGGACGCCAGCGCCCTGGAGTCCAAGCTGGCCCGTCAGGCCCAGCTGCGCACCCTGACCCGCAAGTACGCGGCCGACATCGACGGGGTGCTGCGATGGGCACAGGAATCCCGGGAGCGCTTGGCGCAAATCGACGTCTCCGAGGAGGGCATCGCCGCGCTGGAACGCCGCGTCGACGAGCTGGCGCGCGAACTACGCGACGCCGCAGTCGATCTCAGCAATCTTCGCCGCAAGGCCGCCAAGCGGCTGGCCAAAGCGGTGACGGCCGAACTGGCCGGGCTCGCGATGGGCGACGCCGAATTCACCATCGGCGTGACCACCGATGTCGCGTCTGGCGCCGACGATCCCGCCACCCTGACGCTGCCTTCCGGCGAGCTGGCCCGCGCCGGCGGCGATGGGGTCGATGAGGTCGAGTTCGGGCTCGCCGCGCACCGCGGCATGACCGTGCTGCCGTTGGCGAAGAGCGCGTCCGGCGGCGAGCTGTCCCGGGTGATGCTGGCGCTGGAGGCCGTGCTGGCAGCGTCGGCGGCGGGGACAACCATGGTCTTCGACGAGGTCGACGCCGGCGTCGGGGGCCGCGCGGCGGTTCAGATCGGACGACGGCTCGCGCGGCTGGCGCGCACCCATCAGGTCATCGTGGTGACGCACCTGCCGCAGGTCGCGGCCTACGGCGATGTGCACCTGGTGGTGCATGCCGCCGGGCCGCGGGGGACGAGTGTGGTGCAACGCGTGACCGGCGACGATCGGGTGGCCGAGCTGGCGCGGATGCTGGCAGGGCTCGGCGAATCCGACAGCGGCCGCGCACACGCCCGCGAACTGCTGGACGCCGCCCAGAACGACGAGATCTAGATTGACCCCACCGCGAGACCGGATCGGGATCGACCTGTTACAGATGTGACTCTAGATAACTTCTGAGGCTGATGTTACGGCGCGCCTCCTCGCCTCGGCCGCGCTTCACCGACAGAATCGCCCCCATGAAGATGTCAGGCCTGCTAACTCGTAATGCCTCCCGACCGGGCCTTACCGGCACCGCGCGGGTTGACCGCAATATCGACCGACTGCTGCGCAGGGTCTGTCCCGGCGACATCGTGGTGCTCGACGTCCTGGATCTGGACCGCATCACCGCGGACGCCCTCGTTGAGGCCGACATCGCGGCCGTCGTCAACGCGTCCCCGTCCGTCTCGGGCCGCTATCCCAACATGGGCCCCGAGGTGCTGGTCAACAACGGGGTGACGCTGATCGACGAGACCGGACCCGACATCTTCAAGAAGGTCAAGGACGGGGCCAAGATTCGGCTGTACGAAGGCGGCGTTTACGCCGGCGACCGCAGGCTGATCCGCGGCACCGAGCGCACCGACCATGACATCGCCGACCTGATGCGGGAGGCCAAGAGCGGGCTGGCCGCCCACCTGGAGGCGTTCGCAGGCAACACAATTGAGTTCATCAAGAGCGAGAGTCCGCTGTTGATCGACGGCATCGGCATCCCCGATATCGACGTGGACCTGCGTCGCCGGCACGTGGTGATCGTCGCCGACGAGCCGAGCGCCGAGGATGACCTGCGATCTCTCAAACCGTTCATCAAGGAGTACCAGCCGGTGCTCATCGGCGTCGGTAGCGGCGCGGATGTGTTGCGCAAGGCGGGATATCGGCCGCAGATCATCGTCGGCGACCCCGAGCAGATCAGCACCGACGCGCTAAAGTGCGGCGCCCATGTGGTGTTGCCCGCCGACGCCGACGGGCATGCGCCCGGCCTGGAACGGATTCAGGATCTCGGTGTCGGGGCGATGACGTTTCCGGCCGCGGGCTCGGCTGTCGATCTGGCGCTGCTGCTCGCCGATCATCATGGCGCGTCGCTGCTCGTGACGGCCGGCCACACCGCCAACATCGAGACGTTCTTCGATCGCACCCGCACGCAAAGCAACCCGTCGACGTTCCTGACCCGACTTCGGGTGGGGGAGAAGGTGGTGGACGCCAAGGCGGTTTCCACGCTGTACCGCAGCCACATCTCGGCGGGCGCCATCGCGCTCTTGGCGCTGACGATGCTGATCGCCGTCATCGTCGCCCTGTGGGTCTCGCGCACCGACGGCGTGGTGCTGCATTGGATCACCGACTACTGGAACCACTTCACTCTCACCGTGCAGAGGTGGGTGGCCTAGAACGGTGCGCACATGATCTCGTTACGCCAACATGCATTCTCGCTGGCCGCGGTCTTCCTGGCGTTGGCCGTGGGAGTCGTGCTGGGTTCGGGATTTCTGTCCGACACTCTGCTGTCCAGCCTGCGTGACGAGAAGCGCGACCTGTTCACACAGATCGGCGGGCTCAACGACCAAAAGAATGTGCTGAACGAGAAGCTCAGTGCCGCAAACAATTTCGACACCCAGCTGGGCGGCCGGATAGTGCACGACGCGCTCGCTGGCAAGTCGGTGGTCGTCTTCCGCACCCCCGACGCGCGAGATGACGACGTCGCCGCGGTGTCGAAGATCGTCGGCCAGGCCGGCGGTACGGTCGCTGGCACGGTGTCGTTGACCCAGGAGTTCGTCGACGCCAACTCCGCGGAGAAGCTCCGCACGGTGGTCAACTCGTCGGTCCTGCCCGCCGGCCAGCAGCTGAGCACCAAGCTCGTCGACCAGGGCTCGCAGGCTGGCGACCTGTTGGGCATCGCGTTGTTGGTCAACACCAATCCGGCCATTCCACCGGTGGACGACGCGCAGCGGGACACCGTGCTGGCGTCGCTGCGCGACACCGGCTTCATCACGTATCAGCCCAGCGATCACCTGGGCGCCGGGACTGCCGCCCTCGTCGTGACCGGCGGCGGGCTGCCGCAGGACGCCGGCAATCAGGGCGTCAGCGTCGCCCGGTTCGCCACCGCGCTGGCGCCACACGGCGCCGGCACGCTGCTGGCCGGGCGGGACGGGTCCGCGACGGGCGGCGCCGCGGTCGCGGTGGCCCGAGCCGATGCCGCCATGGTTTCGGCGATCAGCACCGTCGATGACGTCGATACCGCGCCCGGGCGCATCACCGCGATCCTGGGCCTGCATGACCTGATCAACGGCGGCCACGTCGGGCAGTACGGCACCGGTCACGGGGCGACGTCGATCACCGTGCCCCAGTAGCCACTCAGTAGCCGCTCCGCACGCCGGGCGTGTTCCCCGCGGCGCGGCACGGTGGATGTTAGGGTGGATTTCCGTGGGTCGGCAGGCCCAGCTGGTTAAGACTAGAAAAGTCGAAGCCCTGCCCGTCTTCACGGAGGTCGCCAGTGCGAAAGCACCCGCAAACCGCCACCAAGCACCTCTTCGTCAGCGGTGGCGTCGCTTCGTCACTCGGCAAGGGGCTCACCGCGAGCAGCCTGGGCCAGCTACTCACCGCGCGCGGGTTGCACGTGACGATGCAAAAGCTCGATCCGTACCTCAATGTCGACCCGGGCACGATGAACCCGTTCCAGCACGGCGAGGTCTTCGTGACCGAGGACGGGGCCGAGACCGACCTCGACGTCGGCCATTACGAGCGCTTCCTGGACCGCGACCTGTCCGGCTCGGCGAATGTTACTACCGGGCAAGTGTATTCGACCGTCATCGCCAAGGAACGGCGCGGTGAATATCTCGGTGACACCGTGCAGGTCATCCCGCACATCACCGACGAGATCAAGCGGCGGATCATGGCGATGGCCGAACCGGACGCCGACGGCAACCGCCCGGACGTCGTGATCACCGAAATCGGTGGCACCGTGGGCGATATCGAGTCGCAGCCCTTCCTGGAGGCGGCCCGCCAGGTCCGGCACGACCTGGGGCGGGAGAACGTCTTCTTCCTGCATGTGTCGCTGGTGCCGTATCTCGCGCCGTCGGGTGAACTCAAGACCAAGCCGACCCAGCACTCGGTGGCCGCGCTGCGCAGCATCGGTATCACCCCGGACGCGCTGATCCTGCGCTGCGACCGCGACGTCCCCGAAGCCCTGAAGAACAAGATCGCGCTGATGTGTGACGTCGACATCGACGGCGTCATCTCCACCCCGGACGCGCCGTCGATCTACGACATCCCGAAGGTGTTGCACCGTGAGGAACTCGACGCCTTCGTGGTGCGCCGGCTCAACCTGCCGTTCCGCGACGTCGACTGGACCGAATGGGACGACCTGCTGCGCAGGGTGCACGAGCCACACGAGACGGTGCGAATTGCGTTGGTAGGAAAGTATGTCGAGCTGTCCGACGCCTACCTGTCGGTCACCGAGGCGCTGCGCGCGGGCGGGTTCAAGCACCACGCAAAGGTCGAGATGGTCTGGGTGGCTTCCGACGGGTGTGAGAGCGCCGCGGGTGCCGCGGCGGCGTTGGGGGACGTGCACGGTGTGCTGATTCCCGGCGGGTTCGGCATCCGCGGCATCGAGGGCAAGATCGGCGCCATCCAACACGCCCGCTCGCGCGGTTTGCCGGTGCTGGGGCTGTGCCTCGGCCTGCAGTGCATCGTGATCGAAGCCGCCCGCTCCGTCGGTCTCACCGAGGCCAACTCAGCCGAATTCGAGGCGGGCACACCGGATCCCGTCATCTCCACGATGGCCGACCAGGAACAGATCGTGGCCGGCGAGGCCGACCTCGGCGGCACGATGCGGCTGGGCGCGTATCCCGCGGTGCTGGAGCCGGATTCCATTGTGGCCCAAGCGTATGGGACGACGGAGGTATCCGAGCGACACCGGCACCGCTACGAGGTTAACAACGCCTACCGCGACCGGATCGCCGAAAGCGGTTTGCGTTTCTCCGGCACCTCACCAGATGGGCACCTGGTGGAGTTCGTCGAATACCCACGCGACATCCACCCGTTCGTCGTCGGCACCCAGGCCCACCCCGAACTGAAGAGCCGGCCCACCCGGCCACACCCGTTGTTCGTCGCATTCGTCGGGGCGGCCATCGACTACCAGAAGGGCGAGCAGTTGCCGGTGGAAATCCCCGAGCACACGTCCAACGGCGATCAGCAACTAGACAGCACACGGCGGCCGTTACCCGAGCCGGCGACCCGTGGCTGAGCACGTTTTCGAAACGGCGTCATCCGAAACGCTGCACACCGGAAAGATTTTCGCGCTGCGCCGCGACCAGGTGCGCATGCCCGGCGGCAAGGTCGTCACCCGCGACGTCGTCGAGCACTTCGGCGCGGTCGCCGTTTTGGCGATGGACGACGACGGCAACGTCCCCCTGGTGTATCAGTACCGGCATGCGTTCGGCAGGCGGCTGTGGGAGCTGCCCGCCGGGCTCCTCGACATCGACGGCGAGGCGGCGCATTTGACCGCCGCGAGGGAGCTGCAGGAGGAGGCCGGCCTGCGGGCCGACACCTGGCGGGTGCTCGTGGATCTCGATTCGACGCCCGGATTCAGCGACGAGTCGGTGCGGGTCTATCTGGCCACCGGGCTGAGCGAGGTGGACCGGCCCGAGGCGCACGACGAAGAAGCCGACATGACGTTGCAGTGGTATCCGCTCGCCGAGGCCGCCCGCAAGGTGCTCAGCGGTGAGATCGTCAATGCCATTGCCGTGGCGGGGATTTTGGCCGCCCAGGCGGTGACCAACGGCTTCGCGGACCCGCGTCCGCTGGACAGTCCCTGGATCGACAGGCCGAGCGCGTTCGCCGCGCGAAAGGCCCGGGGATGACGGCGCCGGCGCTGGAGAGTCAAATGCAGGGCTACCTCGATCACCTGACGATCGAGCGGGGCGTGGCGCCCAACACGCTCAGCTCTTATCGACGCGACCTGCGCCGGTACTCAAAACACCTGTCGGACCGAGGAATTCACGATCTGGCAAAAGTCGGCGAGGACGACGTCAGCGAGTTCCTGGTGGCCCTGCGGCGCGGCGACCCCGATTCCGGGACGGCGGCGCTGTCCGCGGTGTCGGCCGCGCGGGCGCTGATCGCGGTGCGCGGTTTGCATCGCTTCGCCGCCGCCGAAGGGCTGGCCGAGCTCGACGTGGCGCGGGCGGTCCGGCCGCCGACGCCGGGCCGCCGGCTGCCGAAAAGCCTGACCATCGACCAAGTACTGGCGCTGCTCGAGGCCGCCGGCGGCGAGAGCCCGGCCGACGGTCCGCTGACGCTGCGCAACCGCGCGCTGCTGGAGCTGTTGTACTCCACCGGATCACGGATCTCCGAAGCCGTCGGCCTCGACGTCGACGACATCGACACCCAGGCCAGGTCGGTGTTGTTGCGCGGCAAGGGCGGCAAGCAGCGGTTGGTGCCGGTCGGGCGTCCCGCCGTGCAGGCGCTGGACGCCTACCTGGTGCGGGGGCGCCCGGAGCTGGCTCGCCGCGGCCGGGGGACGGCGGCCATTTTCCTCAACGTGCGCGGCGGCCGGCTGTCGCGGCAGAGCGCATGGCAGGTGCTGCAGGACGCGGCCGAGCGCGCCGGGATCACCTCGGGTGTGTCGCCGCACATGCTGCGGCATTCCTTCGCCACCCATCTGCTCGAGGGCGGCGCCGACGTTCGCGTGGTGCAGGAGCTGCTCGGCCACGCCTCGGTGACGACGACACAGATCTACACGCTGGTCACCGTGCACGCGCTGCGCGAGGTGTGGGCCGGCGCGCACCCGCGCGCGCAATAACCCGCGCCGGTGTCAGGCCAAGAGCTCCGATTCCAGCACCAGGTCGGAGACCATGGACTGGTATTCGAGGTGCGCCTTATGCTCGACGGTGTTCCACTGCGTGCCCTGCTGCTGGCGCATGTACTCGCGGTATTTCGGTGCGCCCGGCACCCTGACGTTGTCCGCGACGACGATCGAGCCGGGATGCAGCCAGCCCCGGTCCAGGATGCTCTTCAGGTCGTTCAGGTAGGCGTCTTTGTCGTGGTCGAGAAAGACGAAATCGAGTGCGCCAGAAGCGAATCCATATTCGCTGGCCAGCCTGTCGAGGGTGCGCCCGCCGTCGCCGATGGTGCCAACGACACAGGTGACCCGGTCTGCGACGCCGGCGTGTTCCCAGATCTGGCGGGCGTTGATGGCGTTGGCCTCGGCGAGTTCGACGGAGTACACCCGGGCGCTGGGTGCGGCCCTGGCGATCCGCAGCGCACCGTAGCCGCAGTAGGTGCCCAGCTCCAGCGCGAGCGCGGCATTGGCGCGGCGCACGGCGGCGTCCAGCAGCAGCCCCTTCTCGTCGCCGACGTTGATCAGCATCGACTTCTCGTAGGCGAACTTGTCGATGGTCGCCAGCACGTCGTCGATGTCGCCGGCCCGTGCGTTCTTCAGGACGTACTTCACCGCGGCGGCCTCGCGGCCGTCACCGATCTGGCCCGTGGTGGTGATGTTGCGCGTCCCGGCGGCCATTCGCCAGACCGACCATCGCAGGAGCGGTATCCGTCGCTTGAGATCCATGGGAATCCACGATAGTGGCGCCGGCGCCATGGCCCGCCAATGTTGCTGGTGTGACTAGTGTTAACGCTGCGCGCTATTGTGCCCGTTACCAGCGAGATTCGGCAATATTCGCTGGTTATATCGCCCGCGGGTCGCCCGGGTTCTGCCCGTCAACCCATTAGACTCTGCTGCGATGTTCACCTCCCGAACACTCGACCGGCGATGACCGATCCGTCCGACAGCGATATCGCTATCGGTCTGACCGGGCGTCCGCCACGGTCGATCCCGGAGCCGCAGCCGCGCACCTCGCACGGCCCGGCCAAGGTCGTCGCGATGTGCAACCAAAAGGGCGGTGTCGGGAAAACCACGTCGACGATCAACCTGGGCGCCGCCCTCGCCGAGTACGGCAGGCGGGTGCTGCTGGTCGACATGGATCCGCAGGGCGCGCTGTCGGCGGGGCTCGGCGTCCCGCACTACGAGCTGGAAAAGACCATTCACAACGTGCTGGTGGAGCCGCGGGTGTCGATCGACGACGTGCTGCTGTCCACCCGGATCAAGCACATGGACCTGGTGCCCAGCAATATCGACCTGTCGGCGGCCGAGATCCAGCTCGTCAACGAGGTGGGCCGCGAGCAGACCCTGGGCCGGGCGCTGCATCCGGTGCTGGACCGCTACGACTATGTGCTGATCGACTGCCAGCCGTCGCTGGGCCTACTTACCGTCAACGGGCTGGCCTGTTCGGATGGCGTGGTGATCCCCACCGAGTGCGAGTTCTTCTCGCTGCGCGGGCTGGCCTTGCTAACCGATACCGTCGACAAGGTGCGCGACCGACTCAATCCCAAGCTGGAAATCAGCGGCATCCTGCTCACCCGCTACGACCCGCGTACCGTCAACGCGCGCGAGGTGATGGCCCGCGTCGTCGAGCGATTCGGCGACCTGGTGTTCGACACGGTGATCACCCGCACCGTGCGGTTCCCGGAAACGAGCGTGGCGGGCGAACCCATCACCACCTGGGCGCCGAAGTCGACGGGCGCCCAGGCCTACCGCGCCCTGGCCCGCGAGTTCATCGACCGATTTGGCGCGTGAACGACACCGCAAATGGTGAGGCGCCACCGCAGAACGGCTACGCGGCTGGTTTCCAAGTCCGCCTGACCAACTTCGAGGGGCCGTTCGATCTGCTGCTGCAGCTGATCTTCGCCCACCGGCTCGACGTGACCGAGGTGGCGCTGCATCAGGTCACCGATGACTTCATCGCCTACACCCGGGCGATCGGTTCGCAGCTGGAGCTGGAGGAGACGACGGCCTTCCTGGTGGTTGCCGCGACGCTCCTCGATCTCAAGGCGGCCCGGCTGCTGCCGGCCGGACAGATCGACGACGAAGAGGACCTGGCGCTGCTGGAAGTCCGCGACCTGCTGTTCGCCCGGCTGCTGCAGTACCGCGCGTTCAAGCACGTTGCGGAGATGTTCGCCGAGCTGGAGGCCACGGCACTGCGCAGCTATCCGCGGGCGGTGTCGCTGGAGGACCGGTTCACCGAACTGCTGCCCGAGGTGATGCTCGGCGTCGATGCCGAGCGGTTCGCCGAGATCGCCGCCGTCGCGTTCACCCCGCGGCCGGTGCCGACGGTGGCCACCGAGCATCTGCACGAGCTGCAAATCTCGGTGCCCGAGCAGGCGCAAAAATTGCTAAGCATGCTCGAGGCGCGGGGCACTGGTCACTGGGCGACGTTTTCCGAGCTGGTCGCCGACTGTCAGGCGCCGATGGAGGTGGTGGGGCGCTTCCTGGCGCTGCTCGAACTGTATCGGTCCCGGGCGGTAGCATTCGACCAGTCAGAGCCGCTTGGCGTGCT
>NZ_MBEM01000102.1:0-45637 GCF_001954045.1 Mycobacterium sp. SP-6446
GCAGGCTGCGCAGGCAGCGGACGGCTTCGAACGCCTCGGCGCGGTGACGGGTGGTGCTGGCCACCGCCAGGTTGAGCCCGCCGATCGTCACCCGGGCCGGCCGGCCCGGCGCGACGCCGGGGTAGGGCGCGAAACCGAACACCTTCTGGCTGGCGTCGTAGGCGATGCGGAATTGCTCATCGTTGGGCACGAACGCGCCGACGCCGTTGACGGTGCCGGCCAGCTCCGGATTCCGGTCGAGCGGAAGGAAGTCCACACCGCCCTTCACCGCGTTCTCCAGCATGGACGGCAGCACGAAAGGCCAGTTGACTTCGAGTGCGGCCTTACCCTGTTCGACCGCCAACCGCGCCGTGGACTCATCGGTGCGGGTGATTGACGGATCGGCGCCGGGCGCGGTGGCCACCGACTTGAGAATGCGCAGCGCGTTGACGGTGGCGGCGCGGTGGGCGGGCGTGTCGGTCAGGGTGACCTGGCGGCCGTCCTCGGAGAGCACCTGACCGCCGCCGCTCACCAGCAGCGTGTTGAACCACACCACCAGCCCTTCGGCCTCGTTGGCCTGCACCGCGATCCAGCTGGGCTGGCCCGCCGCGCGCAGCCGGGCCGCCTCGGCCACCATGTCGTTCCAATCGCTCGGTGGCCGCTTGACCAAATCCGGCCTGTACCAAAGCGATTGGGTGTTGGTAGCCATGGGTGCGGCATAGAGCCGGTGTTTCCACCGGGCCGTCGCGAGCGGCCCGGGCAGGGTATCGGCGGTCGCATCGGTATCGGCCCGCCCGGCCGGGTCGTCGGAGAGCGGCAGCGCCCAGCCCGCCTCGGCGAACTCCGCGGTCCAGATGACGTCCAGCGCCATCACGTCGAGGCTGCGGTCGCGACCGGTCAGCCGGCGGGCCAGCTGCAAGCGCTGCTCGCCGGGCGCCCGGGCCAGGCTTATCTGCGCGATGGCGAACCGGCCGCCGAGTTCTTCGGTACAGCGATGAGCCACCTCGGCGAACGTCCCGCCGTCGGTGGCCGGCGTATAGAAGCTGATCACCAGCCGATGCCCGGTGGAGCCGCAGGCCGACACCGATGCGATCGACAACGCCGCCAGCACGATTGCGCCCAATGCGCGCCCGCGACGACTCACTGAATCAGCCTCCGCGCGTCAGATAGCCAGGCGCGCCAGCAGATCCCGCGCTTTCTCTGCGTTCTGGGGATCGCAGAGCACGTCGTAGCGGCCGGCCACCAATTGCATCGTCGAGCTGAAATCCCTTGTGCCGCGGGCCATTGAATAGGGAACCGCCGAGGTGATCAACCCGAAGAACACGCCGGCGACCAAGCCGGTGGCCAGCGCGGCCCATGGATTCGGGCTGAAGAAGCCGAGGACCAACCCGATGAACAGTCCGAGCCAGGCGCCGCTGAGCACGCCGCCGCCGAGCACCTTGGGCCAGGTGAGCCGGCCGGTGACGCGCTCGACCTGCATGAGATCGACGCCGACGATGGTCACCTGCTGGACCGGGAACTGCTGGTCGGATAGGTAGTCGACGGCGCGCTGCGCCTCGGCGTAGGTGGGGTAGGACCCGACCGGCCAGCCCTTGGGGGGAGTAGGCAATCCGGGCACACCACGCCGTCCGGCGCCGGGGCCGGAGGGCGTCGCGCCGGGAACCTGCCCGGGCTGGAATGGATTAGTCATCGCCGCTCATTCTCCTCCGGCCTGGAAACGGCTGCATCCCCGACCCTCCCACCCTATCGACCGATTGTGGCCGCGCCCTCCACCAGCGTGGCGGTTAGATTGATCGGCATGACAGCTCCCGGCGGCGGCGAAGACGCCCACGACGACGCGGCGCGTCCGCCGCCGAGTGGCGAGCAACCGCCTTGGCAACCTCCCTGGGATGCGCCGGTACCGCCGCCCGCGGCCGACTACCCACTGCCCTATCCGCCGCCGAGCTACCCGCCCGGCTATCCGGGCGGCTATCCGCCCCCCGCCTACGGGCCGCAGGGGCCGCCGCAGTTTGGTCCCGCCGGCTATGGGCCGCAGCCGGAGATGCAGCCTGGGATGAACGGTCTGGCGATCGCCTCGCTGATCTCGTCGTTCACCGGCGTGTTCTGCTGCATCGGCGGGATCGTCGCCATCGTGCTGGGCGCGATCGCACTGGGCCAGATCAAGCGGACTCACCAAGACGGCTACGCGCTGGCGGTCGCCGGCATAGTGATCGGCGTCGCCACCCTGATCGTCACCTTGATCGTCGCGATCTTCGCGATGCAGCGTTAGCGGCGCGCGGGGCGCTGACACCGCGGCTGCCTTGCGGCCAGCGGCTGCCTAGGCTCTGTTGCATGGGATCGGTCAACCGGGTGTACGCCGCGCGGCTCGCGCGAATGTTGGTGCTGGGTCCACTCGGTGAGAACTTCGGGCGCGTCCGCGATGTCGTGATCAGCATCAGCATCGTGCGTCAGCAACCGCGGGTGCTGGGGCTGGTCGTCGACCTGGCCACCCGGCGCAGCATCTTCATTCCGATCCTGCGGGTCGCCGCGATCGAGCCCAACGCGGTGACCCTCAACACCGGCAACGTATCCCTGCGTCACTTCGAGCAACGGCCGGGCGAGGTCCTGGTGATAGGCCAGGTGCTCGACACCCCGGTCAAGGTCAACGACCCGGAGCTGCCGGAGCTGGCCGGCGTCGACGTCGTCGTCACCGACCTGGGAATCGAGCAGACCCGAACCCGGGACTGGATGGTGCACCGGGTGGCCGTTCGCGGCCAACGACGGCTGGGACGGCGCGGCCCCGTGCACGTCGTGGACTGGCAGAGCGTGCAGGGACTGACCCCGTCGGCACTGGCGTTGCCGGGTCAGGGGGTGGCCCAGCTGCTTGAGCAATTCGACGGGCGAAAGCCGGTCGATGTGGCCGATACGATCCGCGGGCTGCCACCCAAGCGGCGCTACGAGGTGCTGCGGGCGCTCGACGACGACCGGCTGGCCGATGTTCTGCAGGAGCTCCCCGAACTGGATCAGGCCGACGTGCTGTCGCAGCTCGGCACCGACCGATCGGCCGATGTGCTGGAGGAGATGGACCCGGACGATGCCGCCGACCTGCTCGGCGTGCTCAATCCAACCGACGCCGAGATGTTGCTGACCCGGATGGACCCCGACGAATCCGAACCGGTACGAAGGCTGCTGACGCACTCCCCCGACACCGCGGGCGGCCTGATGACCTCGGACCCCGTCGTGCTGACACCGGACACGTCGGTCGCCGAGGCACTGGCCCGCGTCCGCGATCCCGACCTCACCGCCGCGCTGTCGTCGATGGTGTTCGTGGCGCGCCCGCCGACGGCCACCCCGACCGGACGCTATCTGGGCTGCATTTCGTTGCAGCGACTGCTGCGGGAGGCGCCGGCGGAGTTGGTCGGCGGGATCGTCGACAGCGACCTGCTCACCCTGACGCCGGAAACCCCCCTGGGCGCGGTGACCCGCTACCTCGCCGCCTACAACCTGGTATGCGGACCGGTGCTCGACGACCAGAACCATCTGTTAGGCGCGGTAACCGTGGACGACCTGCTCGATCACCTGCTGCCGCACGACTGGCGCGTCGACGTGCAGCAGCTGGACACCGCCGGTCGTATCGAACAACGACTGGGAGGATCCGCGTGAGCAGATCCACGGCACCGCGAAGGCTGTACACCCCGCGGACATCGCGCAGGTATTCGCCGCGGCTGGACCCCGAGACCGTCGGCCAGATCACCGAATCCATCGCGCGGTTCTTCGGCACCGGCCGCTACCTGCTGATTCAAACCATCATCGTGATCGGGTGGATCGTGCTGAACGTATCCGCCGCCTCCCTGCGCTGGGACCCATACCCGTTCATCCTGCTTAACCTGGCTTTCTCCACCCAGGCCGCCTACGCGGCACCGCTGATTCTGCTCGCGCAGAACCGGCAGGAGAACCGCGACCGGGTGGCGCTCGAAGAGGACCGCCGTCGCGCCGCGCAAACCAAGGCCGACACCGAGTATCTGGCGCGGGAGCTGGCCGCGCTGCGCCTGGCTGTTGGCGAGGTGGTGACCCGCGAGTACCTGCGTCACGAGCTCGAGGATCTCCGCACCCTGCTAACCGATCTACAGCGGGAAACCACGGACGACGGGACCGCGCAGGCGCGCGATGACCTGGAGCGGGCCGCCAAGAAATCAAGATGAATCGCAAATCAACCATTGCGCCACTCCCGTAACGGGAGTTATGTAGGGTGACAAGTTCACGAGGCTAAGAAGAGGTTTCCGGCAGCTCACATACTCATCCGGCAGCTCACATACTTAGGACGGTCGAGTGCGCATAGGGGGACGCTGGGGTGCACGCCCGGCCGCCGCGGCGGCCGCGAATCGGGCAGCCGGCGTAACGCGGACACCGGCATTCGGAGTAGCCGTGATTACTCCGTTGGTGTTAGCCGGGGCGGTTGGCGCGGCGGCTCCGCCGTTGCACGGAAAAGGCCCAATCCCGTCCGTGCATGCCGTCGTAAGCCCGGTAGCTGCGGTTTCCCCCGCCGTGCCTGACCTGTCCGGCCCGGCCGTCATCGCGATCGAGCATGCGCCGACCGCCTTCCACGTCGCCGCGGGCGCCGCCTCGGCGCCGCCGCCGCCGAGGATCGTGAATGCGCCCGGCGCGCTGGGCATCCCGACGATCGCGCTGACGGCGTACCGCAGTGCCGAACAGAAGATGGCCGCCGAGGCCCCCGGCTGCGGCATCAGCTGGAACCTGCTGGCCGGGATCGGGCGCATCGAGTCGGGCCACGCCGGCGGCGGCGCCGTCGACGCGCGCGGTACCGCGGTCGTTCCGATATACGGACCCGCTCTTGACGGCACGCTGCCCGGCAACGAGGTCATCCTGCAGAGCAGCGTCGGCAACCGCCCGACCTACGCCCGCGCGATGGGACCGATGCAGTTCCTGCCCGGCACCTGGGCCCGCTACGCCTCGGACGGCAAGGGCGATGGCACCGCCGACCCGCAGAACCTGTTCGATGCCACGCTCGCGGCCGCCCGCTACCTGTGCAGCGGCGGGCTCAACCTGCGCGACCCGGCGCAGGTGATGTCCGCGATCCTGCGCTACAACAACTCGATGCCCTACGCCCAGAACGTGCTGGGTTGGGCGGCGGCCTACGCGACCGGCGTCGTCCCGGTCGACCTGCCGCCGATCACCGGTCCGCCGCCGCCGCTCGGCGACGCGCACGACGAGCACCCGGAAGGGCTGGGCCCCAACCTGCCGATGAACATCAACGGCCTGCCCATCGACGATCCGCTGGCGCGGATGCCGCTGATCGATTTCGGCCCGCAGCAGCCTCTCGGCCAGCCACCGATGTTCCCGTGGCAGTCGCCCAACACCGGGGCGCCGGCGCAGACACGACAGCCCGGCTGCACGCTGATCTGCATCGGCCCGCAAAGCTCGCCGCAAGCCGGACCGCAGTTCGGCCCGCCGGCTCCCCCACCGGCACCGCCACCGCCGCTAGCCCCACCGCCGCTAGCCCCACCGCCGCCCGATGCCATCCCGCCGGCCGCGCCGCCGGTGGCTGGCCCCGCCGCGGCTTCGCCGAGCGCCTCGGCGTCACCCAGGCCGGCCGGCCCGGTGTCGAACGCTGCGGGCAACCAGCCGGCAGCGGCCCCGGCGGCCTGACCCTCGGCCGACCGGCCGCCTACACTCGGCGGTGATGTCCCGTCATGACCCCGCCGGTTCGCAAGCCGACCTGAGCGCAACCATCCGCACCGCCCTGAGCAAGGTGATCGACCCCGAATTGCGGCGTCCCATCACCGAACTCGGGATGGTCAAGAGCATCGACGTCGCCCCCGACGGCGGCGTGCACGTGACGATCTACCTGACCATCGCCGGCTGCCCGAAGAAGACCGAAATCAGCGAGCGGGTAACCGAGGCCGTCGCCGACGTTCCCGGCACCGGCGCGGTGAAGGTCAGCCTGGACGTGATGAGCGACGAACAGCGCACCGAGCTGCGCAAGCAGTTGCGTGGCGATGCCCGCGAGCCCGTCATCCCGTTCGCCCAGCCGAGCTCCACGACCCGGGTCTACGCCGTCGCGTCCGGCAAGGGCGGCGTTGGCAAGTCGACCGTCACGGTGAACCTCGCCGCGGCGATGGCCGCGCGCGGCCTGGCGGTGGGCGTGCTCGACGCCGATATCCACGGCCATTCCATCCCGCGGATGATGGGCACCACCGCCCGGCCCACCCAGGTCGAGTCGATGATCCTGCCGCCGATCGCCCACGAGGTGAAGGTCATCTCGATCGCGCAGTTCACCGAGGGAAACACGCCGGTGGTCTGGCGGGGGCCAATGCTGCACCGCGCGCTGCAACAGTTTCTGGCCGACGTCTACTGGGGCGATCTGGATGTGCTGCTGCTGGACCTGCCGCCGGGCACCGGCGACATCGCCATCTCGGTGGCCCAGCTGATTCCGAACGCCGAGATTCTGGTGGTCACCACGCCCCAGCTGGCCGCGGCCGAGGTCGCCGAGCGGGCCGGCAGCATCGCGCTGCAGACCCGTCAGCGCATCGCCGGCGTCGTGGAAAACATGTCGGGCCTGATGCTGCCGGACGGCTCGACGCTGCAGGTCTTCGGCGAGGGCGGCGGCCAGCAGGTCGCCGAACGCCTGTCGCGGGCCACCGGCGCCGACGTGCCGCTGCTGGGCCAGATCCCGCTGGACCCCGCGCTGGTCGCCGCCGGTGACGCCGGGCTGCCGATCGTGCTGAGTGCGCCCGACTCGCCCGTGGGCAAGGCGCTGCGCGGTGTCGCCGACGGCTTGTCGACGCGGCGGCGCGGCCTGGCCGGAGTGTCGCTGGGCCTCGATCCGACCAAGCGCTGATTACTCAGGTCGCGTCGGTGTCGAACGGCGTGTGGCCGGGGGCCTGCGGCTGCGCCGCCGGCGACGAAGGCTCCGCCGGCTTCGCGGGGACGCCGTTGACCGGCCGGTCGAAATTGCCGGTGAGGAAAGAGTCGTCGCCGTCGAGCAGGTGTTTGGTCAGCGCGGCGCGGGGTGTCATGCCGCGTAGTCTCTGCAGCTCGCTCAGCGGGGCACGCAGATCGTCGAACTCGGGTCCGAGGTCCTGGCGCAGCTGGCTCGTCATGCCGCTGAGGTAGTCCCGGGCCTGGCGCAGCGCGTTCGACGTCCACCGGATGGCGCCCGGCAATCGCTCCGGCCCAAGGATCACCAGCCCGACCACCACGAGGACCAGGATGTGCTCCCAGCTGAGGTTCGCGAACACCTAGCCGTTATCCCCGTCCGGTTTCACGGTCAGCGTGACGTGCCGACCGTCGCGGACCACCTCGACCGGGGAGTCCTGCCCGACGTTGAGCTGCCTCACCGCGACGACGAACTCGTCGGCGTCGGCGACCTTGCGGTTGCCGACCTTGACGATCACGTCGTTCTCCAGGATCCCGCCCTTCTGCGCGGGGCTGCCCGCCTTCACGTTGGCGACCTGGGCGCCGGACGCGATCGCGTTGCTGACCGACCGGGTGCTGACCCCGAGCGTCGGATGCACGATCTTGCCGTCCTTGATCAGCGTCTGGGCGACTTCTCTGGCCTCGTCGATCGGGATCGCGAAGCCCAGCCCACTTGCGCTGTCCGACAACGACTTTCCGGCGGTGTCGATGCCGATCACCTGGGAATCCATGTCGATCAGTGGGCCGCCGGAGTTGCCGTGGTTGATCGAGGCGTCGGTCTGGATGGCGTCGATGACGGTGTCGGTGTCGGAGCCCTCCCCCGACAACGGGACGGGACGGTGCAGTGCGCTCACGATGCCGTGCGTCACGGTGCTGCGCAGCCCCAGCGGCGAACCCGCGGCAAGGACCTCGTCGCCGACGCGAACCTTGTCCGAATCGCCGAGCCGGGCCACAGTCAGGTTGTCGACGTTGTCGACCTTGAGGACGGCCAGGTCGGTCTTGGGGTCGCGCCCGACGAGGTTGGCGGGCACCTCCTTGCCGTCGTTGAACACCACCGTGGTCTTGAACTGGCTCGGGTTGTTGGCCGCCTCGGAAATCACGTGGTTGTTGGTGACGATGTAGCCACGACCGTCGATGACGACGCCGGAACCCTGCATGCCCTCCTGGTCGCTCTTCGACTCGATGGTCACCACCGAATCCGCGGTCGCGGCCGCCACCTTCGCGAATCGGCCCGCCGGTCCTTCGTTGTTGCCTGGGGTCGACAGCGTCACCTTCGAGGTGGTGAACGCCTCGACGACTTCGGCCGTCTTGCGGCCGATCACCCCGCCGATCAGCCCAATCACCAGCGCAATCAGCAGCAGCACGGCCAGCGCCAAGTAGGACACCCGGCCGCCGAACAGTACGTCGCGCACGCCCAGCTTGCCGCCGTAACCGAGCGCGGAGTGCGGTGCCGGCGGGGTGACCGCCGGGGTCCCCAGCGCCGCCGCGGCCGCGGGGTCCCGCCACGGATCGTCGAGCTCGTCCGGGCCGGCACCGTCCGTCTCGGCGGTCAGCGCACCGGCGTCGACAGGATGGCGTTGCAGCGACTCGCCGACCCCGACGGGGCGGCTGAACGCCTCCTCCAGAACGGGGTCGGCCGGTTGATCGTGCGGCGAAAACTCGGACTGTTCCCGGTACTTCTGCGGGCGCACGCGCTCCGCGACGAAGGACCCCTGCTGCCCCGCGGGGCGACCGAACGCCTGCCGCGAGGCGGGGTCGACTGGTGGCCGGGAGATGGGGCGCGGCGCGAGGCGGTTGCCGCCGTTACTGCCGCTGTCGTTGCCTTGGTCGGAGGTCACGTGATCCTCTTAAATCCTCGTCTGAGCGCTCGAAAACCGCCTAATACAGGGCCCTTTACCGGGCGAGCACCAGGCACGGCATTGTCCGTGTCCACCCTAGTATCCACGGTTTTCCGATTACGGGGACTCAAGCTAGGAGCGCTTGCGCCGGTTGCGCGCGTCGCGGTCGGCGAATCCGTCGGGCAGCCGGGAGGTGTCATCGGGCGAACTGTGCGGAATATCCGCCAGCATTCCGAGCAACCCGCTGGGGATACGGATCGGCTGCGAGTCGCGCAGTGCGGCACGCGCCCGGCTCTGATCTTCGACCTCGGCCGCGCATTGCGGGCAAAGCGAGAGGTGATGGGCGGCCCGCAGATGGGCGTTCATCCGCAGTTCGCCGTCGACGAAAGCCGCGATCGCCTCGACGGACAAATGCTCGGTCGAGCCGAACCGGCGCGGCGCGCCGACGGGCGCATCGCTTTGGGAGGCGAATTGGGCGGGGAGCCAGGAGAACGCGCGGCGGAACACATGTCCTCGCTCGGACATCACCAGCTCCTTTCGCTGCTACGTACCCCTCGAATGTAGCGCGACGAAGCGCCGAACACCCGCCTCGAGACCCCAACGCTGCACTATCGTCACCGCGCGTGAGCCGACTCGGGCACCGAATGACCCGCCGTATTACGCCGACTTGGTGTGCAGCGCACCGCCGTTTTCGTGATGCGCGGCCAGGTAGTCGCGCAGCGCCTGACGCCCGCGGTGGATGCGGCTGCGCACGGTGCCCAGCTTGACGCCCAGGGTGGCACCGATCTCCTCGTAGGACAGACCTTCGATGTCACACAGCACCACCGCGGCACGAAACTCCGGTGGCAGCGAATCCAGGGCGGCCTGCAGGTCGGGGCCGAGCCGCGAGTCGTGGTAGATCTGCTCGGGGTTCGGTTCGTCGGCGGGGACCCGGTCGTAGTCCTCGGGCAACGCTTCCATCCGGATGCGGGCGCGCCGGCGGACCATGTCGAGGAACAAGTTGGTGGTGATGCGGTGCAACCAGCCCTCGAAGGTTCCGGGCTGGTAGTTCTGCACGGACCGGAAGACGCGGATGAACGTCTCCTGCGTCAGGTCCTCGGCGTCATGCTGGTTGCCCGACAGCCGGTAGGCCAGCCGGTAGACGCGGTCGGCGTGCTGGCGCACCAGCTCGTCCCACGACGGCATGGTTGCCTTGTCCCCGGTCGCATCGAACACCGCCGTTCCCTGCAACGCGTCGGGTGTTTCCACCCACTCGTCGTCTCGGCACTCCTGCGCGTGAGACATGCTGCTCGGGCTCAAAAGCGTGGTGATGATTGGGTCCTCCGGGTTCGCCCTGGCGTCAGGGTCTGATAATTCGTCAGCGGCAACGCGAACTCGCCACTGTGTATTCCCGGTCCAGTACCCGCCGCGTTCCATAGGCAAACCGTCGCGCATCGGCGTATGCGCGACATAGGAGCACACTGAGGTTTGGCTGAGAAACCATATCGTTACCTGCGATACGCAGGGCGTATCCACCGCGCAGTGAGTTTCGTCGCGCCGCGGCATCCGGGCGTGTCGGCGTGGTCGGGCTCAGGCGCGCCTGACCTACTGCACCGCGAATCCGGCATACGCTGCCGGTCATGGACGGTACCGATAACGGCGCGGTGGCCCCCGGCCATGCGGCCCCCAGCCGAGCCGAGGCACTTTCCGCGCACGCCGAGGGGTCGATATCGGAAGACGCGATCCTGGCGGGCGCCCGCGAGCGCGCGATGGACATCGGCGCCGGGGCGGTCACGCCCGCGGTGGGTGCGCTGCTGAGCCTGCTGGCCAAGCTCAGCGGCGGCAAGGCCGTCGCCGAAGTGGGCACCGGCGCTGGGGTCAGCGGACTCTGGCTGCTGTCGGGCATGAGCGACGACGGCGTCTTGACCACGATCGACATCGAGCCCGAGTACGTTCGCCTAGCCAAGCAGGCCTTCGCCGAAGCCGGCATCGGGCCGTCGCGCACCAGGCTGATCAGCGGCCGCGCCCAAGAGGTCCTCACCCGGCTCGCCGACCAGTCGTATGACCTCGTGTTCGTCGACGCCGACCCGATCGACCAGCCCGACTACGTCATCGAGGGCGTGCGGTTGCTGCGATCCGGCGGTGTCATCGTGGTGCACCGGGCCGGGCTGGGCGGGCGCGCCGGCGATCCCGCGGCGCGCGACGCCGAGGTCGTCGCGGTCCGCGAGGCGGCCCGGTTGATCGCCGAGGACGAGCGGCTCACTCCCGCGCTGGTGCCCCTCGGCGACGGCGTGCTGGCCGCGGTCCGGGACTGACCGGCGCGCGTCGCTGATTTCTTTACGGATTCCTAACGGCGTGCCTCATTGACGTCGGACTGAACGCATGTTTAGTGTACTGAACATGCGTTCAGCCGACCTGACCGCCGCCGCCCGGATCCGCGACGCGGCGATCGAGCAGTTCGGTCAGCGCGGCTTCGACGTCGGGCTGCGGGCCATCGCCGAGGCCGCGGGGGTTAGCGCCGCGCTGGTAATCCATCACTTCGGCTCGAAGGACGGCCTGCGCAAGGCGTGCGACGACTTCATCGCCGAAGAGATCCGCGACACCAAGTCGGAGACGATCAGGTCGAACGACCCGGCCACCTGGTTCGCACGGCTCGCCGAGATCGAGGAATTCGCCCCGATGACGGCCTACCTGGTGCGCAGCATGCAGACCGGCGGCGACCTCGCGAAGGTGTTGTGGCAGAGGATGATTGAGAACGCCGAACAATACATGGAAGAGGGCGTGCGAGCCGGGACGATCAAACCCAGCCGCGATCCGAAGGCCAGGGCCAAGTATCTCGGCATCACCGGCGGCGGGGCCCTCCTGCTCTACATCCAAATGCACGACACGCCAACCGATCTGCGTGCGGTCCTCCGGGACTACGCGCGGGACATGATTCTGCCGGCCCTCGAGATCTACACCGAGGGCCTGATGGCCGACCGCACCATGTACGACGCATTTCTGGCCGCAAACGATCAAGGAGAATCACATGGCAGCTGACAACACCGCACCCATCGAAATCCGGGATCTGACAAAGAATTTCGGAGCCGTGCGAGCGCTGGACGGCCTGAACTTGACGGTGCGCGCGGGAGAGGTGCACGGGTTCCTCGGACCCAACGGCGCCGGGAAGTCCACCACCATCCGCATCCTGCTGGGCCTGGTGAAGGCCGACGGCGGAACCGTACGGCTGCTGGGCGGCGACCCGTGGACCGATGCCGTCGAGTTGCATCGCCAGATCGCCTACGTGCCGGGCGATGTCACGCTGTGGCCCTCACTGACCGGCGGCGAGACCATCGACCTGCTGGCCCGAATGCGCGGCGGCATCGATGACAAACGCCGCGACGAGCTGATCGAGCGCTTCGACCTCGACCCGCACAAGAAGGCGCGCACGTACTCGAAGGGCAACCGACAAAAGGTCTCCCTGATTTCGGCCTTCTCGTCGCGGGCCGGTCTGCTGCTTTTGGACGAACCCAGCAGCGGGCTGGACCCGTTGATGGAGAACGTATTTCAGCAGTGCGTCGCCGAGGCCCGAGACCGCGGTGTGACGGTTTTGCTGTCCAGCCACATCCTGGCCGAAACCGAGGCGCTGTGCGAACGGGTGACCATCATTCGGGCCGGCAGGACCATCGAGAGCGGTTCGCTGGACTCGATGCGTCATCTCAGCCGTACCTCGATCAAGGCCGAAATGACCGGCGATCCCGGCGATCTCACTCGGATCAAAGGTGTCGAAGACATCAGCTTCGACGGCAATACGTTGCGTGCCCAGGTCGACAGCGAAAGCCTGGGGGAACTCATCCGGGTGCTCGGCGACGCCGGCGTGCGCAGCCTCGTCAGTCAGCCACCGACCCTAGAAGAGCTCTTCCTGCGCCACTACGACACGGCCGGCGACGGTCAGCGTGAGCGCAGCGGAAGGAAGGTTTCGGCGCTATGAGCACCGCGGTTCTGGATCGGCCGCGCCCTCCGGCGCACCATGGGCCGCAACGCAGTTCGAATTTCTCCGGGACGCTTGGGATGCTGCGCCTGTATTTGCGCCGCGACCGGATCTCGTTGCCGCTGTGGGTGCTGCTGCTGTCGCTCCCCTTGGCGACGGTGTACGTCGGCAGCATCGAAAAGGTCTACCCCACCCAGGCCGGCCGCGCCGGATTTGCGGCCTCCATCATGGCCAGCCCGGCCCAGCGCGCGCTCTACGGGCAGATCTACAACGACAGCCTTGGCGCAGTTGGCATTTGGAAAGCGGGCATGTTCCATGTGCTGATCGCGGTGGCCGTCATCCTCACGGTGATCCGGCACACCCGCGCCGACGAGGAGACCGGCCGGACCGAGCTGATGGACTCGACGTCCGTCGGCCGCTACGCCAGCCTCACCGCGGCACTGATGTTGTCGTTCGGGGCCTCGATCGCGACCGGCGCGATCGGCGCGGCGGGATTGCTCAGCACCGACGTCCCGCCCGGCGGATCATTGGCTTTCGGGGCGGCGCTGGCCGGCTCCGGCGTGGTCTTCACCGCCGTCGCGGGGGTGGCCGCGCAGCTGTCGCCGAGCGCGCGATTCGCCCGCGGTGTGGCGTTCACGGCGTTGGCGGCGGCGTTCACGCTGCGCGCGATCGGCGATGCCGGCTCCGGCACGCTGTCGTGGCTCTCGCCGCTGGGCTGGTCGCTGCAGGTTCGGCCGTATGCGGGCGAGCGCTGGTGGGTGCTGTTGCTGCACCTGGCGACGGCGGCCGTGCTCACGGTGGTGGCGTATCGGCTGCTGGCGGGCCGTGACGTCGGCGCCGGGCTCGTCGCCGAACGCGCCGGCCCCGGTAGGGCCGCGCCGGTGCTGGGCAACGTCTTCGGGCTGGCGTGGCGGCTGGACCGCGGCGCCCTAGTCCTATGGACCGTGGGCCTGTGCCTGTATGGGCTGGTGATGGGCAGCGTGGTGCACGGCATCGGCGACCAACTGGGCGACAGCACCGTCGCGCGCGACATCGTCGCGCGGATGGGCGGCACCAGCGTCTTGGAGGAGGCGTTCATCGCGGTGGCGTTCGCGATGCTGGGCATGGCGGCTTCCGCCTTCGCCGTCTCGCTCACCTTGCGGCTACACCAGGAGGAATCCGCCCAGCGAGCCGAGACCACCCTGGCCGGCGCGGTCTCGCGGACCCGTTGGCTGGCCAGCCATTTGATCGCCGCGCTGGCCGGCTCCGCATTCGCGATGCTGGCCTGCGGCGTGGTGGCCGGACTCGTGTACGGCACCGCGGCCGGCGACGTCGGCGGCAAGTTGGCGACCGTCGTCGCGACCGCGGCGGTACAACTGCCCGCGGTCTGGCTGCTGTCCGCCGTGACGCTCGCATTGTTCGGCATCGCACCGCGATTCACGCCGGTGGCGTGGGGCGTGCTGGTCGGATTCGTCGCCCTGCACCTGATCGGTTCGCTGGCGGGGTTCGGGCAGTGGGTGCTCGATCTCGAACCGTTCGCCCACATTCCGCGGGTCGGCAGCGACTTCACCGCAGTGCCGCTGCTGTGGCTGCTGGCCATCGACGCGGCATTGATCATCGTGGGAGTCATCGCTTTTCGACGTCGTGATCTACGGCAGTAGGAAGGACACAATCGTGAAAATCGCTGTCAGGTTGGGGATTTCGAGCATCGTAGGGCTGGTCGTCCTGGGCCTCATCCTGTTCTATCCCGCAGGTACGTTCGACTATTGGCAGGCGTGGGTTTTCATCGCGATCTTCACGATTGCGACGCTCGTCCCGAGCGTGTATCTGGCCCGGACGAACCCGGCGGCCCTGCGGCGGCGCATGCACGGCGGTCCTCTGGCCGAAGCCAGGACGGTCCAAAAGTTCGTCATCATCCTGGCCTTTGCCGGACTCTTCGGGATGATCGCGTTTAGCGCGCTCGACCACCGGATGGGTTGGTCGTCGGTGCCCGCCGCGGTGTGCGTCCTCGGCGACGTCCTGGTGGTGACCGGCCTAACGGTCGCCATGTTCGTGGTGATTCAGAACAGTTACGCGGCCGCCACCGTGCGGGTGGAGGAGGGCCAGAAGCTGGCCTCCCGCGGCCTGTACAAGCTGGTGCGACACCCGATGTACTCCGGGAATGTGATCTTGATGGTGGGCATCCCCCTGTCGCTGGGCTCCTACTGGGGGCTGTTGGGTCTGACGGTCGGTCTGCTGGCGCTTGTCCTTCGCATCCTCGACGAGGAAAAGCTGCTCACCCAGCAATTGGCCGGATACCGCGAGTACACGCAGCGGGTGCGCTATCGGTTGATACCGAATGTGTGGTAGCGGGCCTATGGTATGGCCGTGGCCCGCAATCCGGCACCTGCACTCGACCGGCCGTGGCGGCGTTCTGGCGCCCTGCGGTACGCGCTGGGCCGGCTGCGCGGCATCGCCAGACCGCCGGTAACCGTCACCGATCCACCGCGAGACCTCGTCGTCGACACCGACGTCGAGGTGTCGACCCGTGACGGAACAGTGCTGCGGATCAACGTCTTCCGGCATTCCGACGTCACCCGCCCGGTCATCCTCAGCATCCACCCGTACGGCAAGGACAATCTGCCGAAGCGGCGGGGCAAAAAGTGGACGTTCTCCATGCAGTACCGGATGCTGCGCCAGCCGATGCCGGTGCGCTTCTCGGCCCTGACGGGCTGGGAGGCACCCGACCCGAGTTGGTGGACCGCGCAGGGCTTCACCGTCGTCAACGCCGACTCGCGCGGCTGCGGCCATTCCGACGGCACCGGAAACGTGCTCTCGCGCCGGGAAGCCGAGGACACCTACGACCTCGTGCAGTGGATCGCCGACCAGCCGTGGTGCGACGGCAACGTCGTGATGCTCGGCGTCTCCTACTTGGCCATCAGCCAGTACGCCGTCGCCGCGCTGCGGCCGCCCGCGCTGCGGGCGATCTGTCCGTGGGAAGGGTTCACAGACGCGTATCGCGACCTGGCCTACCCGGGCGGTGTGCGGGAGTGCGGCTTCACCCGGATGTGGTCGCGCAACCTGTCCCGCGATACGCGGCAGACCTATGCCCTCGTGTCGATGCAGGACGAGCATCCCCTGCGCGACGATTTCTGGCGCTCGCTGGCGCCAGACCTGTCGGCCATCACGGTTCCAATGCTGGTCTGCGGCAGCTTTTCCGACAACAACCTGCACTCGCGCGGCTCGGTCCGGGCCTTCATGCAGGCCGGCTCCGCCCACGCCCGCCTCTACACCCATCGTGGCGGCAAATGGGCGACGTTCTATTCCGAGGACGCACGGGCCGAGCAGCTGAACTTCTTCCGCGGGGTGCTGGACGGCGCGCCCGCTTCGCGCAGCGTTCGCCTCGAGGTGCGCGAGGATCGTGACACCATCGCCGCGGTGCGCGAAGAAGCCGACTGGCCGCTCGCCCGAACCCGTTGGCGGCCTTTATATCTGGGTGCTGCTGGGGCGCTGGCACCGGAGCGGCCGGCCGGGGCTGGCCGGGTCGCGTTCGAAACCCTTTCCCGCGCAGCAGCATTCAGCTACACCTTCTCCGTCCAGACCGAGCTGACCGGTCCGATGGTCGCGCGGTTGTGGGTAGAACTGGACGGCTGCGATGACGCGAACCTGTTCGTCGGCGTGGAGAAGTGGCGGGACGGGCGGTTCGTCGAATTCGAGGGGTCCTACGGCTACGGCCGTGACCGCGTCACCACGGGCTGGCAGCGCGTCGCGCTGCGGGCCCTGGACCCCGAGCTGTCTCGGCCGTGGGAGCCGGTCGCGACATGCGCGGAGCCGCAGCCGCTGTCGGCCGGCGAGGTGGTCGCCGTCGATGTCGCGCTGGGCCCGTCGGCGACGCTGTTCCGCGCGGGCGAGCAGCTGCGGCTGGTGGTCGCGGGGCGCTGGCTGTGGCCGCGCAACCCGCTGATCGGTCAGATGCCGGCGGCCTACCGGAACTCACCGCGCGGTCGGGTCACCCTGCACTGGGGGCCGAATTACGACGCGCATCTGCTGGTCCCGGAGATCCCCGGACAGTGAGCTAAACCCAGACGCCCTTGCCGACCGCGACTACGCCGCCGGCGCTGATCGCGAACCGCTCGCGGTCCTTTTCCAGGTCCACGCCGACCATCTCGCCGGGGCCGATGACGACGTTCTTGTCCAGGATCGCGTGGCGCACCACGGCACCGCGCCCGACCCGGGTGCCCGGCATGATCACGCTGCCCTCGACGATCGCGCCGTCGTCGACCACGACGTTCGACGACAACACCGAGTTGCGCACCGAGGCCGCCGAGATGATGCTGCCGGCGCCGACAACCGACTCCTGCGCCGAGCCGCCGTTGACGAACTTCGCCGGCGCCAGGTTCTCCGTCGCCCCGCGGATGGGCCAGCGCCGGTTGTACAGATTGAACACCGGGTGCACCGACACCAGGTCCATGTGCGCGTCGTAGAACGCGTCCAGCGTCCCGACGTCCCGCCAATAGGCCCGGTCCCGGTCGGTGGCCCCGGGCACCTCGTTGTCGGAGAAGTCGTACACGGCGGCTATCCCGTCGTCCACCAGCCGCGGGACGATGTCGCCACCCATGTCGTGGTCCGAGTGGTCGTCGTCGGCGTCGGCGCGAATCGCGTCGATGAGCACCTTGGTGGTGAAGATGTAATTGCCCATCGACACGAACGTCGTGTCCGGATCGTCGGGAGTTCCCGGCGGGTCCAGCGGCTTTTCCACGAAGGCGCGGATCCGGCCGGAGTCGTCGGCGTCGATGCAGCCGAACGCGGTGGCCTCGGCGCGCGGTACCCGGATGCCGGCCACGGTTGCGCCGGCGCCGCTGTCGATGTGGAACCGCACCATCTGCTCGGGATCCATCCGGTACACGTGATCGGCGCCGAAAACCACTATGTAGTCCGGGTCTTCGTCGTAGATCAGGTTGAGCGACTGATAGATCGCGTCGGCGGAGCCGGTGTACCAGCGCGGGCCCAGGCGCTGCTGCGCCGGCACGGGGGTGATGTACTCGCCGGCCAGGCCCGACAGCCGCCAGTTCTGCGATATGTGGCGGTCCAGTGAATGCGACTTGTATTGGGTGAGAACGCAGACCCTCAGATAGCGGGCGTTGACGAGATTGGAGAGTACGAAGTCGATCAGCCGGTAGGCGCCACCGAAGGGGACCGCGGGTTTGGCCCTGTCCGCGGTCAGCGGATACAGCCGCTTGCCTTCGCCGCCGGCCAGGACAACACCCAGCACGTGTGGCGCTTCCCTCATGGTTCCAAACCTAACGGCAGCCGCGCAGTGCTGCCAGGGGCAACGCCCTAGCCCTCCCGATCGGGCAGGCCCTGACGGGCTGTCCGTCAAGGTATTTGGCTCGGCTGGACGCCGCGGCGACAGATCGTCCCGCCCGACTCGCGGATGGTGCCGTCGGCGAACTACGGTGCGGAGTATGCGGGTGGCGATGATGACGCGGGAGTACCCACCGGAGGTCTACGGCGGGGCCGGCGTACACGTCACCGAGCTTGTCGCACAACTGCGCCGGCTGTGCGCGGTCGACGTGCACTGCATGGGCGCGCCGCGTCCCGATGCCCTCGCGTATCAGCCCGACCCGCGGATCCACGGCGCCAACGCCGCCCTGTCCACCCTGTCCGCCGACCTCTTGATGGCCAATGCGGCATCGGCGGCCACCGTCGTGCATTCGCACACGTGGTACACCGGCCTGGCCGGGCATCTGGCCGCGCTGCTCTACGACATCCCGCACGTGCTGACCGCGCATTCGCTCGAGCCGCTGCGGCCGTGGAAGGCCGAACAGCTCGGCGGCGGCTATCGGGTGTCGACATGGGTGGAACACACCGCGGTGCTGGCCGCCGACGCGGTGATCGCGGTCAGCTCCGGCATGCGCGAGGACGTGCTGCGGGTCTACCCGACGCTGGATCCCAGCCTGGTACATGTCATTCGGAGCGGGGTCGACACCGACGTGTGGTATCCGGCCGGGCCGGGGCGCATTGGGTCGGTGCTGGCCGACCTCGGCGTCGACCCGAGCCGCCCCAGCGTTGCGTTCGTCGGGCGGATCACCCGGCAGAAGGGCGTGTCTCACCTGCTGGCGGCCGCGCACCGCTTCAGCCCTGACGTGCAGTTGGTGCTGTGCGCCGGTGCTCCCGACACCCCGGAGATCGCCGACGAGATTCGCTCGGCCGTGGCCGCTTTGGCCCGCACTCGCACCGGGGTGTTCTGGATCCGGGAAATGCTGCCCCTCGGGCAGCTACGCGAAATACTTTCGGCGGCAACTGTTTTCGTGTGTCCGTCGGTCTACGAGCCATTGGGCATCGTGAACCTGGAGGCGATGGCCTGCGGTACCGCCGTGGTTGCCTCCGACGTCGGCGGGATACCCGAGGTGGTCGTCGACGGGGTCACCGGATCGCTGGTGCATTACGACCCCGACGACGCAGACAGTTACCAGGCCGGGTTGGCCGAAGCCGTCAATGCGTTGGTCGCCGACCCGGAACGGGCGGAGCGCTACGGCCGCGCGGGGCGCCAGCGCTGCATCGAGGAATTTTCCTGGGCCCGCGTCGCCGAGCAAACGCTGGACATCTACCGGAAGGTGGGTGCGTGACTCCGCCCGGCAGACCGTAGCGGGTCTAGCTGGTGACGCCCTTGAGTTCGTCGCCCAGAGCGGCGGCTTCGTCGGGCGTCAACTCGACGACAAGGCGGCCACCACCCTCAAGTGGTACCCGCATTACGATGCCGCGCCCCTCCTTGGTTGCTTCCAGAGGACCGTCGCCGGTCCGGGGCTTCATCGCCGCCATCGAATGCTCCCTCCAAGTTCGAGCTGACCCGCCTTCGCGGACCGGGTCGGCGCCGAGCACGCCCCGCCAGTGGATTTCCAGCCATACCCGACATTGAACTGCCAAATCACTCCCCCATTGTTCCCTATTCGGGTCGGCAGTTACACAAAGACCCGGCTCTCGCGCCTCACTCGACTTGCGCGGGCACCCAGCAAGCACGGATATGGTCGTCCACCATGCCGGTCGCCTGCATCAGCGCATAGGCGGTGGTCGGCCCGACGAAGCGGAACCCGCGGCGTTTGAGCTCGCGCGCCATGGCCTTCGATTCGTCGCTGGCCGAGGGGATTTCAGATGCGTCGGCGGGCCGGGGTCGCCGCGGCGGCGCGAACGACCAGAGCAGCTCGGAAAGGTCGTCGGGAGAGCCGAGCTCGGCCGCGGCACGGGCGTTGGCGATCGTCGCGTCGATCTTGGCGCGGTTTCGGACGATCCCGGCGTCGGCCATCAGCCGCTCCACGTCGGCGTCGGTGTAGCGGGCGACCTTCTCGACGTCGAACCCGGAGAAGGCGCGCCGAAAATTGTCCCGTTTGCGCAGGATGATCAGCCACGACAGGCCGCTCTGGAAGGCTTCCAGGCTCATCCGTTCGAACAACGCCACCCCGTCGCGGGTTGGGCGGCCCCATTCCTGGTCGTGGTAGTCGCGGTACAGCTCGAAGTCGGCTCCGGGTCGAAGGTCCGCCCAGCCGCAGCGAACCAGATCCTGATCACTCAAGTCGCTCACACAGTGTCCTGACGATCCTCGCCGTCGTCGGGTTCCACCGCATCGCCCTCGGCCTGTTTCTCGACGACCTCGGCGGCCGGTGCGGGGTGGGCGGCGGCCAGCTGCCCGCGCAACGCCTCCAGCTCGCGGGCCAGCCGATCGAGCACCCAGTCCACCTCGCTGGTCTTGTAGCCGCGCAACGCCTGCGTGAATTTGACGGCGTCGACGTCGGCGCCCGTGACGCCGTAGGCGGGCAGCACCGTCGCGGTCGTCCCGCGCGGCAGCGGCGGCAGCTGCTCACCGCGGCCGAACAGCAGGCTGGCGGCGCCGAACAGCACGATCGCCACCAGCACCAGCACGACCAGGTAGAGCAGAATCAACGCCACGGGAACGATATTGCCCTATCCCGCCGACACCGATCAGCGTGGCCGCAACACATTCATCGGCGGGCGGTCCACCAGCGACACCGGCGAGGTCTGCCGCGTGTAGCCGTCGCCGTCGGCGAAGAACTGGGTCAACCCGGCCCCGGAGTCGGGCAGGCCGCACCGCGCGAACAGGGTCGCGATCACCTGCCGGCTCATCGCACCCAGCTCCGAGAGCGGCCGATTGCGATGCGCCCGCACGCCGAGATTGACCTGAGCGATCGCGTCCAGGCCCAAGCGGTCGAAGGTGTCGACCAGCAGGCCGATCTCCACGCCGTATCCCGGTGCGAAGGGCAGCGACATCAGCAGCTCCCGGCTGGCCGCGTACTCGCCGCCGAGGGGCTGCAGCACGCAGCCCAGCTCCGGTCGCAGGGCCGCCAACAGCGGCCGGGCCACCAGCTCGGTGACCCGCCCGCCCCCGGTGGCCCCGGCATCGCCACTGGAATCGCCGACCTTGAGTGGCCGCCGGTAGAAGCTCTTGACCAGGTGGACGCCGTCACCGGTGAGCAGCGGGCCGACAAGCCATGGCACGAACATCGGGTGCGGGTTGATCAGGTCGGAGTCGACGAACACCACGATGTCGCCGCTGGTGGCCGCGAGCGAACGCCACAGCGCCTCGCCTTTGCCGGGCCGCGTCGGGATCTCGGGCAGGGCCTGTTCGCGGCTGACGACGCGGGCGCCGGCGGCGATGGCGCGGATCTCGGTGTCATCCGTCGAGCCGGAGTCCAGCACGATCAGCTCGTCGACCAAACCATCCACCAGCGGCGAGATGCTGTCGATCACCGATTCGATGGTTTCTTCCTCGTTGAGCGCGGGCAGCACCACCGAAATCGTCCGCCCCGCCTTGGCTTCTTCCAACTCGGCGATGGTCCAGCGCGGGCGGTTCCAGAGCAGTCTGTGGCCGGTCAGATCGCCGGCGATCAGCTCCGATGCGGTCATGCGAGCCCCCTCACGGTGCGCGCCGGCTGACGTATGCCCTGGATCGAGGCCACCATTTCCAGCACCCGGCGGGTGGCCGCGACCTCGTGCACCCGAAACATCCGGACGCCGGCCGCCGCCGCCAACGCGGTGGCCGCCAGCGTCCCCTCGAGCCGTTCGGTCAGTTCCACACCCAAAGTCTCCCCGACGAAATCCTTGTTGCTCAAAGCGAGCAGGACGGGCCATCCGGTCTTAACAAGATCGCCAACGTGACGCAATAAGGCCAGCCCGTGGAAGGTGTTCTTGCCGAAATCGTGGGTCGGATCGATCAGCACCCGGTCGCGGGCCACACCGGTCGCGACAGCCCACTCGGCGGCCTCGGTGACCTGGCGAATCACGTCGTCGACCACGCCCCGGGTGGTGGTGCCGTAGCTCACCCGGAAGGGGCGCGTGCGCGGCAGCGCCCCGCCGGTGTGCGAACAGACCAGCCCAGCATCGAACTCCGCGGCCACCTCGGCCAGGGCGGGGTCGTGGCCGCCCCAGGTGTCGTTGATCAGGTCCGCGCCGGCCGCGCAGGCCACCTTCGCCACCTCCGAACGCCAGGTGTCCACGCTGATCAGCTGGTCGGGGTAGGCGTCGCGCAGCCATTCGACGAACGGCACCAGCCGGGCGATCTCGGTGTCGGCGTCGACGTCGTCGCCCGGGCCGGCTTTGACGCCGCCGACGTCGATGACGTCCGCGCCCTCCTCGACGGCCCGGTGTGCGACGGCCCTGGCCGCGTCGTCGCTGAAGGCCGCACCCTTGTCGTAGAACGAGTCCGGCGTGCGGTTGACGATCGCCATGATGAGCGGGCGATCGGCGGCGACCGGTCGGCCGCACAACGTTGACTGCACACGTACATGGTGCCTGGCCTTGCTCGCGAGCGTGCGGCCCGCCGCACACTCGACGCCCAACGCGCGGCTGGCCGCACGTTCGGGCGTAAAACCGAGCGGAGCCTTACGGTCGCTTACCCGCCGCGACTTCGTCGGGATATTCGTCGTAGAAGGGCACGTAGCCCTCGTCCCGGCCGGCCAAGACGAACAGCGGGTCGTCCACGTCGGGGCCGTAGGCCTGCTCACGCAGCTCGACCTTGCGGCTCTTGAACGTCGTGGTCTGCTCCAGGGCCGAAACCACTCGCACGAACAGCGGCAGGGCATAGCCGGGCAGCTGGCCGTAGACGGCACCGGCCAGCGATTTGCCGTCGAACTCGGCGCCGTCGCGCAGCTTGACCGCCGCCATTCCGGCGCGCCCGCCGGTGCGGGGAATCTCGACGCCGAAGACCGTGCAGTCCTCGACGGACCCATCCGACGTCAGCGCCGCTTCCACCTGCGTGGTGGCGACGTTCTCGCCCTTCCAGCGGAAGGTGTCGCCGAGCCGGTCCACGAACGCGGCGTGCCGCATGCCCTGCGGGCTCATCACGTCGCCCGAGTTGAACCAGCAGTCGCCCTCACGAAAAGCGTTGCGCACCAACTTCTTTTCGCTCGACGCTTGGTCGGTGTAGCCGTCGAAGGGTTGCAGCCGGTTGACGGGGCTGATCAGCAGGCCGGGCTCACCGGCCGGCACCCGGCGCACCCGTCCGTTCTCGTCGCGCAACGGGGTGCCCGTGTCCGGGTCATACTCCACATAGGCCAGCTGGGTCGGCGAAATGCCCGTCGTCCGAGGCACATTGAAGATGTTGATGAACGCGGTGTTGCCCTCGCTGGACGCGTAGAACTCGCACACCCGCGCGATGCCGAACCGGTTGGTGAACTCGTTCCAGATCTCCGGCCGCAGCCCGTTGCCGGCGATCAGGCGCACCTGGTGTGCGCGGTCGGTCGGCTTGGGCGGCTGGTTGAGCAGATAGCGGCAGATCTCGCCGATGTAGATGAACGCCGTGGCCCGGCTGGCGATCACCTCGTCCCAAAACCGCGACGCCGAAAACGACTTGCCCAGCGCCAGCGTCGCGCCCGAGTTGATCACCGACGACACCGCGACCGTCAGCGCGTTGTTGTGATACAGCGGCAGGCAGCTGTACAGCGTGTCGGAGCTCTTCAGCCGCAACCCGAGCCCGCCGAACGCGGCCAGCGCAGCCAGCCAGCGGCGGTGCGTCATCACGCTGGCCTTGGGGAATCCGGTGGTGCCCGACGTGAAAATGTAGAACGCGGTGTCCTTGGCCAGCACCGCGGAGGCCGATGCCGGGTTGGTGGCCGGCGCGCTCACCGCGAATCGCTCCACGTCTTCGATGGTCATCGTCTCGGTGCCGGCCGTGGTGTCGCAGTCGGTGACGACGCTGACCAGGTCCGTCTCCGCGATCAACACCTTGGCGTCCAGCAGGCCCAGGCTGTGCGCCAGCACCTCACCACGCTGGTGGTAGTTGAGCATCCCGGCGATCGCGCCACACTTGACCGTCGCCAGCATCGTCAACACGGCGTTGGGCGAGTTGCGCAGCATGATCGCGACGACGTCGCCGTGGCCGACGCCGCGGGCGGCCAGCACGGCCGCGTACCGGTTGGCGGCCGCGTTGGCGTCGCGGTACGTCAGTTCCTGGTCGCCGAATCTCAGGAAGACCCGGTCACCGTAGCGAGCGGCCCGATCCTGGAATACCGTTCCGATCGACTTCTTGGAGTTCGGGAACGCCAGCAGCCCGGTGCGCACACCCCGCACGATCGATGGCAGATCGGCCAGCACACGCGGCGCCCGAACCGCGATATCGGCCAGCCCAACCGCCGCGCGCGCTCCCCCGTCTTTCGACACGTGAACCCTCGATTCCCCTCGGCGCCGTCCCATTCAGCCCGCCGACCTCACGTGGGGGCGCACGCCTCTATTGCGGCACCCACCTTATCGACCAGTACAAGACGGTCCATCGCGACCTGCGAGATGTACCCGCTGTCCAGCAATCCGTTCAACCAGATCCACAAGCCCTCGTAGTGGCCCCACGCGTCGAGCATCACCACGGGTTTGCGGTGCATGCCGAGGTAGCCGGTCGTCCACGCCTCGAAGAACTCGTCGAGGGTGCCGATACCGCCCGGCAGCACGATGAACGCGTCGGCGCGGTCCTCCATGATCTGCTTGCGCTCGCGCATGGTCTCGCTGACGATCAGCTCGTCGGCTTCCGTATCGGCCAGCTCCCTGCTCATCAAGTGTTGGGCGATCACCCCGACGGTTCGGCCGCCGCGTGCCCGCGCCGCGCTCGATACCGCACCCATCGCCGAGACGTGGCCGCCGCCCCACACCAGGGTCCAGCCGCGGTCGGCTATCGCCTCGCCGAGTTCGGTGGCCAGCTCGAGCAGTTCGGGATGCGTCGGGACGGACGCGCAGTACACACACACCGACCACTCGCTCGATGAATCGCGCTCCGCCGGCATAACCGAAAGGTAGACCACGCGCGGTGCGGCGCGCACACCGCGCGCACTAAAATCCGGCGGTGCCGATTCGATGGAATGTCCCGCAGCATGCGGGCGCCCTGGAACGGCTCGACGCCGCGCTGGGCGACGGGGCGCGGGCCGGTGCGGTGGTGCTGGGACCGGACGGCTGCGGCAAATCCACGTTGGCCCGATTGGCCGCCGAACAGTTCGCCGGCCGGCACCCGGGCACCATCACCCGCTGGGTCACCGGCACGCCGACGGAGCGGGCGGTGCCCTTCGGCGCCTTCAGCCACCTGGTGGACATCGACGAGATCGGCAAGCCGGCCGCGCTGTTGCGGGCGGCGCGGGCGTCGCTGGGCCGTGACGACCCGCAGGGCGAGCTGCTGCTCATCGTCGACGATGCCCACCACCTCGACATCCTGTCGGCCACGTTGGTGTACCAATTGGCGCTGGCCGGCACCGCCCGCCTGATCGTCACCGCCCAAGATTCTGGGGCCGCACCCGAGGCCATCGCGGCGCTGTGGACCGACGCCCTGCTGGATCGGATCGACATCGAGGCGCCCGGCGGGGCCACCACAGCGGGCGAGGTCGACGCGTTCCTCGCCGAGCTCCCCGCGCCGGCACGCGCGGTGCTGGACTACCTGGCCGTCGCCGAGCCGCTGTCGCTCGCCGATCTCACCGTTCTCGCCGGCGACGGCGCGGTCAGCGAGGCGGTGCAATGGGGCGCGGCGGAAACCCGGGTGCGCGACGAGCGCGCGGACGACCCGGTGGTCTACACGGCGCACCCGTTGTTCGCCGAACGCGCGCGGGCGGCGCTGGGTGGCGACGGCGCGCGGCGGCGGCGCACCGAGCTGGTCACGCGGCTGTCGGAGCATCCGTCGGATCGCCTCGTCGACCGGCTGCGGCTGGCGTCCCTGGCGCTGGACAGCGACGCCCCCCAACGCGTCGCCGAGGTCGCCGACGCCGCGCGGCAGGCGTTGCGCCTGGGCGATCTCGCGCTGGGCGAACGACTGGCCCGGTCGGCGCTGGAGCGCTCCGGCGGCCTGGCCGCGCGGCTGGCACTGGCGCACGCCCTGGCGTGGCAGGGACGTGGCCGCGAGGCCGACGCGTTACTGGACGCCGTCGACTCCACCGCGTTGACCGAAGCCGCGCTCATGGACTGGGCGCTGCTGCGGGCGGCCAATCAGTTCTGGATGCTCAGCGAGCCGGAGTGGGCCACCGCGTTCCTGCGGACCACCCGCAATCGGGTCGCGGAGCCGGGCCCGCGCACCACCCTCGACGCACTGAGCGCGACGTTCGCGATGAACGCGGGCAACGTCGGACACGCCGTCAAAGTCGCGCGGGAGGTGCTGGCCTCACCGTCGGCCGACGACCAGGCGGTGGCGTGGGCGGCCAGCGCCGCAGCGCTGTGTGCGGCGCGCCAGGGCCGCTTCGACGACGTCGAGCCGCTGGCCCAGCGCGCCCTGGCCGCCGAGCATCCAGGTTTGCTGCGCTTCACGATCGGGCTGGGCCAGACCAGCGCGCTGCTGATGGCGGGTCAACTCGACGCGGCGCGAAAGCTCGCGCAACAGTTCACCGACTTCGCCGAGCTGCAGCAGCCGGGCCGCGCCATCGGCGAGGTGCTGCTGGCGCACGTGCTGATCGCCGGCGGCGAATTCGCCCGAGCCGCAGCGCTTCTCGGACCCGCGGCCGCCACCCTGGAACGCACCGGCTACTCGTGGGGACCGCTGTCGCTGACGCTACTGGCCACCGCCCTGGCGCAAGAGGGAGACACCGCCGCCGCGGCAAAGGCGTTGAGCAGAGCCGAATCCCGGCACGGAACCAAGTCGGCGTTGTTCACGCCGGAACTCGGTGTGGCGCGGGCGTGGCGGCTGGCCTCGGTGCGCGATTCGCACGGCGCGGTCGCCGCCGCCCGCGACGCCGCTCGGATGGCCGAACGCGGCGGTCAGTCGGCGGTAGCGCTGCGCGCGTGGTACGAGGCCGTCCGGCTCGGCGACGCCCGGGCCGCGGACCCCCTGGCCCGGCTGAGCGGCGAGATCGACTGCGTCGTAGGCCGAATCGCGCTGGCCCATGCGCGCGCGCTGGCGACACGCGATGGCGCGGCGCTGCGCGCGGTGTCGCATGAGCTGGACGCCGCGGGGATGCGCGCGGCAGCGGCCGATGCCGCCACGCAGGCACAGCGGTGCGGCTGATTGCGCCCGGGGGTCAACCACCCAAGTAGGGCCGCAGCATCGCGGCGGCTGCGGTGATCGCGGCGACCTGCACCCGTTCGTCGCGCCGGTGCGCCAGGTTCGGGTCACCCGGCCCGAAATTCACCGCCGGAATGCCGCGCGCGGCGAACCGGGACACGTCCGTCCACCCGTATTTCGCCCTGACCTGCCCGCCGGCGGCTTCGACCAGAGCCTTGGCGGCGGGTTGTGACAGGCCGGGCAGCGCACCCGCGGCGGCGTCGGTCTGCTCGATGCGCACGTCGAGCCCGTCGAACACGTCGTGCACGTGTTGCAGCGCCGCGTCCAGCGAACGGTCGGGGGCGAAGCGGTAGTTGACGGTCACCGCGGCCGCGTCGGGAATCACGTTGCCGGCCACGCCGCCGTCGACCCGCACCGCCGACAGGCCCTCGCGGTAGGTGCAACCGTCGATGTCGACCGTGCGCGCGCTGTAGCGGGCCAGCCGGTCCAGCACGGCGCCGAGTTTGTGAATTGCGTTGTCGCCCAACCACGAACGCGCCGAATGCGCGCGGGTTCCGGTCGCGCTGATCACCACGCGCAGCGTGCCCTGACAGCCGGCTTCGATGTAGCCCGCGGTCGGCTCGCCCAGGATGGCCACGTCGGCGGATAACCAGTCCGGGAGTTCCCGCTCGATGCGACCCAAACCGTTT
The DNA here is from genome assembly GCF_001954045.1 of Mycobacterium sp. SP-6446. Lineage (NCBI taxonomy): Bacteria > Bacillati > Actinomycetota > Actinomycetes > Mycobacteriales > Mycobacteriaceae > Mycobacterium > Mycobacterium sp. SP-6446. Next base: position 27,799 of record NZ_MBEM01000102.1, read on the forward strand.
GCGGCCGCATCGATTTCCTCGCAGTCGTAGAACACCAGGGTCAGGTCGTGCACGGGTTCCGCGATGGTGGCGGCCAGATGAAGGAAGACCGCGTCGCCGGACTTCATGTCCGCGGTGCCGCACCCGTGCAGCACGTCGCCTTCCGGTTCGGTCGAGCGTCGGCTGGGCACGTTGTCGGCCACGGGGACGGTGTCCAGATGCCCGGCCAGCAGCACCCGCGACGGCCTATTGCGCTGGGTGCGCGCCAACACCGCGTTGCCGTTGCGAACGATCTCGAAGCCGGACGTCTGGGCGCGCAGCGCGGCCTCCACCTCGTCGGCGATGCGCGCTTCGTCCCGGGACTCGCTAGGGATGTCGACCAGCGCCGCGGTCAGCTCGATCGGATCGCCATGCAAGTCCAGCACGCCACCAAGGGTAGTGGTTCGGCGCGCGATGCCGGGCAAGTAGCGTGGCGAGCGTGACTGGAGCTGCAGGCATCGGATTGGCGACCCTCGCCTCCGACGGATCGATTCTCGACACCTGGTTTCCCGCACCGGAACTGACCGAACCGGGCACCAGCGGCACGTCGCGGCTGGCGCTCTCCGACGTTCCCCCGGAGCTGGCGGCGCTGATCGGCCGCGACGACGACCGCATCACCGAAACCATCGCGGTGCGCACGGTCATCGGCTCCCTCGACGATGCCGCCGCCGACGCATACGACGCCTACCTGCGGCTACATCTGCTGTCACACCGGCTGGTGGCGCCGCACGGGCTGAACGCCGGCGGCTTGTTCGGGGTATTGACCAATGTGGTGTGGACCAATCACGGCCCGTGCGCGATCGAGGGATTCGAGGCGGTGCGGGCGCGGTTGCGCCGCAAGGGGCAGGTGACGGTCTACGGCGTCGACAAGTTCCCCCGCATGGTCGACTACGTCATGCCCACCGGCGTGCGCATCGCCGACGCCGACCGGGTGCGGCTCGGCGCCCACCTGGCGCCGGGCACCACGGTGATGCACGAGGGCTTCGTGAACTACAACGCCGGCACCCTGGGGGCGTCGATGGTCGAGGGCCGCATCTCGGCCGGCGTGGTAGTGGGCGACGGGTCCGACATCGGCGGCGGGGCGTCGATCATGGGAACGTTGTCCGGCGGTGGAACGCAAGTGATTTCGATAGGCAAGCGGTGCCTGCTCGGCGCCAACGCGGGCCTGGGCATCTCGCTGGGCGACGACTGCGTCGTCGAGGCCGGCCTGTATGTCACCGCGGGCACCAAGGTCGCCGCGCCGGACGGCAAGGCGGTCAGGGCCCGAGAACTCTCCGGCGCCAATAACGTGTTGTTCCGGCGCAATTCGCTCACCGGGGCGGTCGAAGCGGTGGCCCGCGACGGTCAGGGCATCGCGCTCAACGAGGACCTGCACGCCAACTGAGCTAACGGCCGGACAGCTCTTCGAAGCGCGACCCGAGCGTCGCGCCGCTGGTCTCCGGCAGCAGGTAGGTGCAGACCAGGCCGATCGATGTCAGCACGGCCAGCATGGCGCCAATCGCCCAGCTGCCGTACGTCGCGAACAGCGTCCCGGCGAGCAGCGGCGGCAGGGCCCCGCCGATGACCCCGGCGAGGTTGAGGGCCAGCGCCGATCCGCTGTAGCGGTATCGCGTGGCGAACAGCTCCGGAATGAAGGCGGCGGTGGGCCCGGAGCCGATCGCACCACCGACGGCCATGCCGACGATGGCGACCACATACATCGCCGGATTGCGGGTGTTCAGCAACGGCATCACCACGAACGCCCACGGCAAGAGCAGCGACCAGCCCAGCAGCATCAGGCGGCGGCGCCCGACCAGGTCGGAGAGGGCGGCCGAAGCCGCGACCGTCGCGATGCTGACGAGCCCGGTCAGCGCGCCCACCGACCAGATGAAGCCGCGGGTGTACCCGAGGTGCGAATTGGCGTAGATGAGGAGATAGGTGTGACCCAGGTAGCCGAACCCGAATCCGCCCAGCAGGCTGCCGCCGGCCAGCAGGATCTCGCGGCGCTGCAGGCGCCACAGCTCCCCGAGCGGCGCCTTGGGGACCCGGTCGCGGGCCTTCTCCTCGGCGAACACCGGGGTCTCGTCGATGTTGAGCCGCACGTAGAGCGCGATCCCGATCAGCCCCGCGCTGAACAGGAAAGGCAGCCGCCATCCCCACTGCATGAACGCGGCGCTCTTTTCCCCGATGCTGAAGTTGACGCCCAAAAAGGTCAGGCTGGCGAGCACGGAGGCGGTGCCCGCGCCGAGCAGGGTGAACATGCCGTAGCGGCCCCGCTTGCCCGCGGGCGCGTACTCGGCGCTCAGCAGCGCCGACCCCGCCCATTCGCCGCCGACGGCAAACCCTTGCAAGAGCCGCAACACGATCAGGATCAGGGGGGCGGCCGCACCGATGGCGGCCGTGCTCGGCACCAGCCCCACGCTGACGGTCGACACGGCCATGATCAGCAGCGTTGCGACCAGCGTCTTCTTGCGGCCCAGCCGATCACCGAAGTACCCGAAGACGACCGCGCCCAGCGGCCGGGACAGGAACGCCGTCGCGAACGTCGCCATCGAGGCGACGATCCCCAGCGTCGAACCGAGTCGCGGGAAGAACACCGTCGGGAACACCAGCGCCGCGGCGGTGCCGTAGATAAGGAAGTCGTAGTACTCGATCGCCGAGCCGACGAGACACGCCGCCGCCACCCGCCTCATCGGTGTCGACGCGCGCCCGGCCGCAATCGTCGGCAGTTCCGTCACGCCTACGACGGTAGGTGAAGGCTCGCGGTCGCGCCCGCTAGAAAACCTGGCAACATCCTGCGTGTCGTGGTCCGGGCACCTTCGGGCCGCCAGCAACTCAGCCCTCGGCCAGCAACTGCTTCTTGAGGACCTTGCCCATCGCGTTGCGCGGCAGCGCATCCACGATGCGCACCTCGCGCGGCCGCTTGTGCACGGACAACTCGCCGGCGACATGACTGATCAGGTCGTCGGCTTTCAGCTCGGAGGAGGCGACGACGAACGCGACGATTCGTTGGCCCAGGTCCTCGTCGGGCAGCCCGACGACGGCCGCCTCCTGCACGCCCGGATGCCCGAGCAACGACGTTTCGATCTCCCCCGCGCCGACGCGGTATCCGCCCGACTTGATCAGGTCGACGGACTCGCGGCCGACGATGCGGTGCATGCCGGCGTCGTCGACGACGGCGACGTCGCCGGTGCGATACCACCCGTCGGGCTCGAAGGCCCCGGCGGTGGCCTCCGGCCGATTCAGGTAGCCGTCGAACATCATCGGGCCCCGAACCTGAAGCTTCCCAACGGTTTCCGCGTCGTGTGGCACCGGGCCGCCATCGTCGTCGAGCAGCCGGGTCTCCACACCGGCGAGCGGTAGCCCCACCCAGCCCGCTCGCCGTTCGCCGTCCGCGCGCGTCGAAACCGTGATCAGCGATTCCGAGGCGCCGTAGCGCTCGATGGGCCGGTGCCCGGTGAGACGTGCCAGCCGGTCGAACACCGGCACCGGCAGCGCGGCGCTCCCGGAGACCAGCAGCCGCGCCGGCCGTAGCGCCTTGGCGGCCGTCCCGTCCGCCACCACCCGGGACCACACGGTGGGGACCCCGAAAAACAGCGTGCCGCCGGCTTCGACACGGGCCTGCGCATACCCCGCCGGTGTCGGTCTTCCGGTGTGCACGAAGCGATTTCCGATCCGCAGCGATCCGAGCAGGCCCAGCACCAGCCCGTGCACGTGAAACAGCGGTAACCCGTGCACCAACACGTCGTCGGCGGTCCACTGCCAGGCCTGGGCCAGCGCATCCAGGTCGGCGGCGATCGCTCGCCGGCTCAGCACCACCCCCTTGGGCGCCCCCGTGGTGCCCGAGGTGTAGATGACCATCGCGGTGGACTCCGGCGCCGGCTCGGGATAGCGGTGCCAGGACCGGGCGTGTAGCCGAACGGGGATGTGCGGCAAGCCATTTGGGTCGTCCGGCTCGGGCCCCAGCCACGCCTGCGCGCCAGAGTCAGTGAGCATGTGCCGCCGTTCGGCCGCGCCGACGTCCGACGGCACCGGAACGAACGGCACGCCGGCGATCAGACACCCCGTGATCGCCAGCACCGTCGACGCGGTCGGGGTGGCCAGCACGGCAACGCGGTCCGCGCCGGCGACGCGCTCGGCCACCGAGGTCGCCGCACCGACCAAGCCGCTGCGGCTCAGCGCGGTGCCGTCGATGCTCACCGCGTCGGGAATGTCCGTGGTGACAGCGGAGTCCAGCGAGGCCAGCAGCACGTCAGCAGGTTACCCGCCGGCGTCAGGCCTGCTCGTCCCAGATCTTCATCAGCGTGGACAGGATTTCCTCACCGCGGCCCAACCCGGCCAGATGGCTTTCGCCGGGCAGCACGAACAGCTCGGCGTCGGGCAGCATGGACACGACGTGCTCGCCGTGGGCGAACGGGACGATGTGGTCGCTGTCACCATGCCACCAGCGGACCGGGACTTTGACCTCACTGAGCCGGAAACCCCAGTCCCGCGTGAACAGGATGACGTCGTTGAACGGGGCCGCCAGTTGCTTGCGGCTGCCGTTGAGCAGGTCGTCGAGGAACATCGCTTTGAATTCGGGCCGGGTGAGCAGGCGCCGGTCGGCTTCGGGCGATATCGCGGCATAAAGATACAGCGCGGGATTCGCGACCGGACGGATCATCCGGATCACCAGGCTCGCGCCGATCCGCAGCGGGTCACCCCCCACCCGCAGCAGCGGCGCCACCCGCTTACCGAGGTTCATCAGACCGCTGGTGATCCCCTCGTCGCCGAGGAACGGCGCGACGCCGCCGAGCACGCCGGCCGCGACCACGCGATCCGACAGCACGGCGGCGGACGCGAGCGCGTAGGGGCCGCCGCCGGACAGGCCGATGACCGCCATCTTGTCGATGCCCAATGTGTCCGCGATCGTCCGCAGGTCGTCCCCGAAGGCCCGGATGTTCGCGTACCGATGGGGTGTCGACGAGCCGATGCCCGGCCGGTCGATGCCGATCAGGCGGATGTTGTGTTCCTCGGCGTAGACCCGGGCCTCGATCGGGATCTGCCGGCGGGCGCCGGGAGTTCCGTGGAACCAGAAGACCGCGCGACCCCAGGGGGCACCGAACTCGGCGAAACCGATTTGGCGGTCCTCTCCGACCGCGATGTTGCCTTCGAGCTTAGGGCGGGCAATCGCGATAACCATGCCCAGCAGCTTTGCATGCGCCGCGCCGTTTACGAAAGGCGCACGGCCTGCCGCACAAAGGTCTTGATCGCCCCGGCTACCAGGTCCGGGTCGTCACACATCGGAAAGTGGTTGCCGCGTCGAACTTTCAGTTGGCGTACCGCGGGAAACAACGCCTTCCACCGCCGCTGGAACCGCAGCGGATCGTTGAGCTGGCCGAAGATGGTCAGCAGCGGCCGGTCGGCCAGTTTTCCCCGCAGGGCGTCACCAACCTCGGCGTAGAGGGCGTCGGCGCGGCGCGCGTCGCGGAAGTAGCCGTGCCAGGCCCGGCGCGCCGGCGCGTCGATGCCCGCCCGAAAGACCGCGCGGTCGCCACGACTCAGGTGCCGGCCGACGCCGAAGCTCGTCGACGTCACGCGGGACAGCACGTTGGTGGCGGCGGCGAGTTCGCGGACCGGGGCGCTGCCCATCAGCGCAAGCATGCCGCGGAATGCCGGGCCCGTCGGCCGCCACGCGAAGCAGTTGACCGCCGCGAATGCTGCGATGCGGTCAGGACGGCGTGCCGCGGCGAGGAATCCGGCCGGGCCGCCCAGGTCGTGAGCGACCAGGGTTACGTCGCGCAATTGCAGCGCATCGATGACCGCGATGACGGCGTCGCCCGCTTGGGCGAGCGTCGGCGGGCTCGACTGCCGGTCGGTGAGGCCGCTACCGGGCGCGTCCACCGTGACGCATCGAAACTCGTTCTGCAGGCGCAGCAATACGTCGCGCCAGACGAAGCTCCAACTGCCGACGTGAACGAAGAGCAGGGTCGGCCCCTCGCCGATGTCGGTGACCGCGATGCGGCCCCGGTCGTGGCGCAATGTGTAGGTCGGCCAGGGCCAGGCCGAGGGCGGCAGCCAGCTTGGCCGGTCAAGTGTGGCAAGCGTTTTCATGTCGGTTTCCTCTCAATTTGTGGTGTGCAGAAACAGGTACTGCTTGATACCAAACAGCCTGAATCCGGCGCGGTTGGCCGCGTTGAATGACTGTCTGACAACGGGTTTGGCGTCCTCGGCGTCGACGAATCGCGGCTGCGTCGCGTGATAAAGCCGGCCACCCAGCTGCACGTCGCAGTGCCCGGCGGCGGCGCACGTTGCGCGCCCAGTCGGACTGGTTGCCGAACGACAGCGGAATCACGATGGTGTCGCCGGTGATGTGGGCGCCCGTCGAGGTCACGTATGGCTTGCCGGAGCGCCGGCCCACGTGATGGACCCGGGCGATCACCGGGACGAAACGCCGCCCGGCGAGCACGCCGACGAGCGGGTTGAGCAGTCTGGACATTGGCCGGAGGACCAGCCGGACGAAGAGTGACGGCCCGACCGGGACGAACGACACATTCGCTGAATGTGGTTGTGCTGCTGGTGTACTCATGCATTAGAGGACGACGCAGCTTGCGGGAATGTGACGCTAGCGCGCGCCGCCGAGTTCGGCGCGCAGCGGACCCAGCGTCGAATGCTGGACCAGCACATGAATTTTCGTGATCTTGCCGTCCCCGATCGTCAGGGCCAGTACGCCGACGAGTTTGCGCTTGACGAAGGCCAGGACCGCGGGCTGACCGCACACCGGCTGGGCCACCAGGACGGTTTCGGGCCGGCCCCAGAATCGCAGGATGTTCCCGCCGACTTGGTCGGCGCCGACGACGACAGCGCCCCTACGGGCGTCGATCTCGCCCGAGACGTTCGGGTCCAACACCTCGAGCAGGGCGTCCAGGTCTCCTGTGGAGCACGCTTCGATGAAGGCCCGGGTGACGACGTGGTGCTGGGCCGGTTCCACTTGCCCGGATCGGGCCGGGCTGCCGGGGCGGGCGTCGTTGATCTTGCGCCGGGCCCGATGCGCCAGCTGCCGGCAGGTGGGCGCGCGGCTGCCGACCGTCGCGGCGATGGCGTCGTAGGGCAGTTGGAAGATGTCGTGCAGCACGAACACCACCCGCTCGGCGGGGCTGAGGCGTTCGAGCATGATCAGCAGGGCCAGCCGGACCTCGTCATCGAGGGTTACCCGGTCGGCGGGGTCGATGGACGACGAGGGCCGGTCGCCGTATCGGGGCTCGGCCATGTCCTGCGCGCGTTCGCGACGTGACGTGGCCGATTTCATGTGGTCCAGGCAGAGTCGGCTGGTCACCACGATCAGCCAACCCCGTTCGTCGTTGATGTCGCCGATCGGGGCCTGCAGCAGCCGGAAGAAGGCCTCCTGCACCACGTCCTCGGCCGCCCCGACGTCGCCCAGCATCCGAAACGCGAGGTCCACCAGGTAGGCGCGATGGGCCCGCCACGCGTCGCTCACCTGGTCGTGCTGGGCATTCATGAAGTTAAGGACGCGATAGCCCGGCCGAATGTGACACGCGCGCTGTCACATTCCGAGCCGCTGTGCCGTCCTTCCAGACACCGAAACCATCGAGTCCGAGAGAAGTGAGAGCCATGAGCCGGATCCCCACCCACACCGTCGGCGATGCCCCGCAGGCCAGCCGCGGCTTGCTCGAAAACGTCATCCAGTTCTCCCCGACGGGACGGCCGCTGAATCTGCACGGCCAAATGGCGCACTCCCCGGCGGTGCTCGTCGCGTATACGTCGTTGCGGGCGGCGACGGCCGAGCATGGCACCCTCGGCCCCCAGCTGTCGGCCGCATTGATGCTCGCGGCGGGCAGCGCCGTCGGCAACGACTACGTCGTCGCGATCACCGGCCGGCTTGCCAAACTTGCGGGATGGACCGACGAGCAGGTCGGGGCCCTGCACGCGGGAACCGCGACCGGGGACGACAAGGTGGACGCGATCGTCGGTCTCGTCCGGGAGGCGACCGCCAACTCCGGAAAGGTCAGCGACACCACGTGGGCCGGCGCGGTCGAGGCCGGCTGGAACGCCGAACAACTCACGGAGGCCTTCGCCTATCTGGGCCTGACCGTGTTCACCGCGTACTTCCTCAACTATGCGCAAACCGATCTCGACGTTCCGGCGGGTGCGTGATGACCCGACCCGACGGGCCGCGGCTGTCCCTGGCACAACTGCGATTTGTGTCGGCGACGATCGAACCGATCGCCGGTTTCTACGCCGCGCTCCTCGGCGTGTCGGTGCCACTGAACGAGCACTACCTCGAAGTGCCGGCGGGTCCGTCCTCGGTCGGGTTCTCCAAAGCCGGGTTCACCGAGGACCGCGGCCCGCACACCACCTGCCCGCCCGGCCTGGCGCCCCGGGAAGGAGAAATCATTGTCGATTTCACCGCCGACGACGTCGACGCCGAATATTCGCGCATCGACGCCCTGGGCGTGAGCTGGGTGATGCCGCCCACGAACCAACCATGGGGCAGACGCTCGATGATCTTCCGTGATCCCAACGGTCAGCTGATCACCGTATCCTCTTCCGTCACAAGGTGATTCAGGCGTTGAGCGGCCGCTCACCGATCACCCGATCGGCGCGCAAAGTGGCCACCTCGTCGTCGGACAGGCCCAGACCGCGCAGGATCTCGTCGTTGTGCTGGCCAAGTGTCGGCGGCGCGGAGCGGTGGTGGCGGTCCGGTCCGGGGCTGATGCGAAACGGCCAGCCGGGATACCTGTGCGGGCCGGTGATCGGATGCTCAAGCTCCTCGTAGTATCCACGCGCGTCGAGTTGGGCTCCGACATAACCGTCGTACATCTGGTCGCCGGTGATCACCTCCTCGGCCGGAATACCTTGTGCTTGCAAGGCTTCGATGATCACCGCTGGTGGCTGCGTTCGGGTCCAGGCCGTGACCATGGCGTCGAAGACGTCGTGGTCCGTGCGCCCCGGCCCGTCGTCGCGCACCGACAACGCGACCCACGAATCCGCCACGCTGGTCGGGTAGACGCCCTGCAGGTAGCCGCGCTGACGATTGCCGTCGCGCGATCGGACGACACCATTCATCGAGTACTCGATCACCGGCTCGGCTGTGACACAGGCGGCGACCTCGATCTGAGCGACTTCGATGAGTTGGCCCGCACCGGTCCGGCTGCGATGCTCGAGCGCGGCCAGCAGCGCAACGCCGGCGTGTACACCGACGACGGGATCGGCGGGACCCTGCGGGTTGCACGGCGGACCGTCGGGGTAGCCGGTGACGGCCGACATCCCCGAGGTCTGCTCGATGTTCAGCGCCCAGCCGACGTAGTCGCGCCACGGCCCCCGCAGGCCGAACCCCGGCATCCGGACCACGATCACGTCGGGGTTGGCCGATACCAGCGAGTCGTAGTCGAGGCCGAACTGCTCGAGCACCCGGGGCGAAAAGTTCTCCACGACAACGTCGGCCTGCGCGGCCAGCCGCCGCGCGATGTCGAGTCCCGGCTGCGAGGTCAGGTCGAGCGTGAGGTCCCGCTTGTTGAGATTGGTCCCCTGCCACATGGCGCTGCGCTCGTACCAGTCGTCGCCCTCGTAGGCGAACGCCCCCGAGTACCGGTGGCCGTCGGGCCGCTGGATCGACTCGACCTTGACGATGTCGGCACCGAACGCGCCGAGATAGCAGGTCAGGTACGCACCGGCCCAAAACGTGGTCAGGTCGAGCACCCGGAGTCCGGCAAACGGCAGCTCCCCCCGTGAAGGCGAAAGCGCCTGGCCGCCGGTGCCCGATCGCGCTAGCCGCTCTCCCAGCCCGGGTGCCGGGTGTGGTTGTGCCACAGGGGTTTTTGAGAACCTGAACGGCGGCCCCGGGCGTTGGAACGACCAGCCCTCTGTGCCGCCGGTGACGAAGAACCCACGTTCGGCGTACTGCGGACAGCCCAGCACTGTGGCGCCGTCGTTGACCGCGGCGGCCGGAATGCGCAACGCCTGGCCCAGTTCGACGATCTCGGCGACGGTTTGGTTGGCCAACCACGGCTCGGCCTTGGCGAAGAATTCTGCACGCTCGGGGCCGCCCATCATGATGGCGATCTGATGCTCGCCGTACTCGGGCAGCCCGAGCATCGCGCACACGTCGAGCCAGTGCTGACCTGTGAGGCAGTTGATTCCCACCCAGCCGTCGGCGGCCCGGACGACACCGAGCATTGGGGCCGATCGCAGGTTGGCGGGCAGGCCGAGCCGTCGCATCCGCTTCGCCATCAACATCGGATACGGCAACGTCGAGAGCAGCGATTCCAGCTGCGAGACATCCACCACCGCAACCCGGCCGGTGGGCGCCGAGCGCAGCGCGGTCAGCGCGCCCAGGGCGCCGTAGGCGCCCGCGACATATTCGGAGATCCGGGCGCCAACGCCTACCGGGGGGCGCTCGGGATCCCGGGTGCTGATCCAGCCAGATGCCGCCTGCAGAGTCAGGGGTGTGGACGCCCGGTCGCGCAGCGGGCCGGATTGCCCGAATGCGGATATGCGCAGCAGCACCAACTCCGGGTTCAGCCGTTGCAGTTCATCGACTCCCAGTCCCCAGTCCTCCAATGTTCCCGGCCCGAAATCCTCCACGAGCAGGTGTGCGTGCGCGATCAGCTCGCGCGCGGCCGACATGCCGTCGGCCTCGGCGAAATCGATTGTCGCCCCGCGCTTTCCGGCGTTGAGATACTCGAACAATCCGCTGCGCCGCGGGTCGAAAACTCCGCCGGGGAACGGACCCCACCGGCGCAGCGGGTCCCCGGAGGGCGGCTCGACCTTGGTGACCTCGGCACCGAGGTCGACGAAAAGCTTGGTGGCGTAAGAACCTGAGATCTCGTTGGCGATTTCGACGACGTGGAGCCCGGCGAGGGGTCCCGTCATGCGGGGATCCCGATAGCCTTCACCTCCATGTACTGGTGTATTCCGCTGACACCGCCACTCTCTCGACCGAACCCGCTCAATTTGAAGCCGCCGAACGGCGCGTCACCGGGGCCGCAACCGTTGACCGCCACCTGGCCGGTCCGGATCCGGCGGGCAATGTCGACGGCGCGGTCCACGTCGCCACCCCACACGGCACCGGACAGGCCGTAGCGGGAGTTGTTGGCGATCGCCACCGCGTCGTCGTCGTCCCGATAGCGCAGAACCGTCAGCACCGGTCCGAAGACTTCTTCCTGCGCGATCGTCGAATCCGGATCGACGTCGGTGAGGATCGTCGGTTCGAAGTAGAACCCGACATCCAGGCCGGCCGGACGGCCGCCGCCGGTCACCAGCTTGGCTCCGTCGTTGACCGCCCCGTCGACATGCGCCTTGACGCGCTTCAGCTGTGCCGCGCTGATCAGCGGACCCATTTGCGCGGCAGGGTCTTTGGGGTCGCCGACGCGCACGGCGCGGGCCAGCCCGACGAGCCGGTCGACGACGTCGTCGTGTAACGCGTCGGGAAGAAGTAGCCTGCTGTGCAGGATGCAGGCCTGCCCGGCGTGCAGCGAGCAGCAATCGAACATCATCTGCTCCAGCATCTCGTCGGTCACGTCGGTGTCGTCGAGAACGATGCTTGCCGACTTCCCGCCGCACTCCAGCAAGAGCCGCTTCATGGCGTCGCCGGCGGCTCGCATCACCTCACAGCCGACGGCCGAGCTGCCGGTGAAGCTGATCATGTCGATTCGCGGATCGGTGGTGAGCAGCTTGGCGGCGTCGAGACCCGACGGCGTGACGACGTTGACTACCCCCGGCGGGATGTCGGTGTGCTCGTCGATGATGCGGGCAAGTGCAAGTCCGGCGAGCGGCGTCAGCGGCGATGGCTTGAGAACCACGGTGTTGCCGGCGGCCAGCGCGTTGTTCACCTTCATGACGTTGAGGCAGTGCGGGAAGTTCCACGGCGTCAGGATCGACACGACACCGAGTGGCTCACGGCGAAGCACCGTCGTTCCGGCGCCGATTCCGGTGACCGGCTCGTCGGTCAGCTTGGTGGCGAGCTGGGCGGCGTGCATTGACATGTATCCGGCGCCGTCGATCTGCATCATTCGTTCGTTCGCGACGCAGCCCCACTCGACCTGGGAGAGCGCGAAGAACTCGTCGGCGTGCTTGAGTAGCGCGTCGCCGAGCTGATTGAGGTAACCGGCGCGGTCGTCGGGGCTCGCGGCGGCCCATGGTCCCTCGTCGAACGCCCGGCGTGCGGCCGCGATCGCGTCACCGACCTGTGTGACGCTCGCGTCCGGCGCGCTTGCGATGGTCTGCTCGGTGGCCGGGTCGATGTCGTCGTACCGACCGTCCTGCGGCTCGACCCATCTCCCGTCGATGTAGAGCTGGTAGGTGTCGACAAGAGGTCCCGGGGTTTGTAGCTCGGCCATCAGCTTCCTCACCGTGCGTCGGTCATCTCGACAGTCAGTGTTCACCCGTGGATCTCTGGCGTCAATCACTAATCCGGCGAATTTTCCGCTATTTCACGGGTGTTGCGGATGTATTGACAGAGACGCTTGGCCGAGAGTAGACACAACGCCGGAGGACACATTGGCCCAATGTGTCGGATCGCGATCCTGCGGGGTCGGCCGAGGAGGTTCGCCGTGCAGACCACTTTTCCGCTGCATTCCCCCGACTTTTACGCGGCCGACCCCTACCCGGCCTACCGGGAACTGCGCGCCATGTCACCGGTGTGTTGGAACGACGTCACCAACTTCTGGGCACTGCTGAAATATGAGGACATCCGCTTCGTGTCGAGCAACCCGGCCCTGTTTTCCTCGACCAAGGGCGTCACCATCCCCGACCCGCGCGCGCCGAGCCCCGTCGTGCCGGGCAGCCTCATCTTCACCGACCCGCCGCGCCACCGGCAGATGCGCAAGCTGATCAACGCGGGGTTCACCCGGCGGCGGGTGGCCGTGCTGGAGCCGAAAATCCGCGAAATTGTGCGGGGAATCCTCGACGGAGTACAACCTGGTGCCGTCCACGAGTTCGCCGAGAAGATCGCCGCTCCCCTGCCCACCCGCCTGATCGCCGAGCTGATCGGCGCCCCGCCCGACGACTGGGAGCAGTTCCGAGTTTGGTCGGACGCCGCCACCGGAAGCGCCGACCCGGAGATCGAACTCGACCCCTTGGTGGCCATGGGGGAGTTATTCGAGTACTTCCAAAAGCTGATCGCGGCCCGGCGCGCCGAGGCGCGTGACGACCTGCTGTCAGTGCTCGCCGGCGCTGAGATCGACGGGCTCCGGCTCACCGACGAAGACCTGCTCAACTTCGCGTACCTGCTGCTGGTCGCCGGAAACGAAACCACCCGCAATCTGATCGCGCTGGGCACGCTGGCGCTGATCACCCATCCCGACCAATGCCGCCTGCTGGTCGAGGATCGCTCGCTGATCCCGGGCGCCGTCGAAGAGATGCTGCGGTGGAACAGCCCGGTCGTGCACATGGCGCGCACCGCGACGACCGACGTTGAGATCCGGGGTCAGCGAATCGCCGAAGGCGACGCAGTGGTGATGCTGTATGGATCGGCCAACCGGGACGAGGAGATATTCGGCGCCGACTCCGAAGACTTCAAGGTGACCCGGCACCCGAACCCGCACATCGCGTTCGGATGCGGCGAACATTCCTGTGTCGGTGCACAATTGGCGCGTCTGGAGGCGTCCGTCATGTTCGACGAACTGTTGCGCCGCTTCCCGAAGATCGAGCTGGTGGGTGAGGTGGACCGGATGCGGGCCACCATGGTGCCCGGAGTGAAGCGCATGCCGGTGCGGCTGGGAACCTGACCGATGCACTTGGAATACACGCCCGATCAGGAGCAGCTGCGCGCCGAGATCCGCGCCACCCTGGAACAGGTGATGACACCGGGGCGCATCGCCGCCATCGACGGACGCATCGAGGGTGGCCCGGCGGTCCGGGACTGCGTGCGCGCCCTGGCTGCGGCCAACCTGCTCGGCGTGGGCTGGCCCAAAGAATATGGTGGACGCGGGTTCTCGGCGATCGAGCAGTTTATCTTCTCCGAGGAGGCGCGCCGGGTCGACGCCCCCATCCCCCTGGTGACGCTCAACACGGTCGGGCCGACGCTCATGCAGTGCGGCACCGAGGAACAGAAACAAAAGTTCCTGCCCGCAATCCTCGACGGCAGCGTCGAGTTTGCCATCGGCTATTCCGAGCCCGGGGCGGGAAGCGACCTGGCATCGCTGCGCACCACAGCGGTGCGCGACGGCGACGACTACATCATCAACGGCCAAAAGATGTTCACCAGCGGCGCCGCCTACGCCGACTACATCTGGCTGGCGGCGCGCACCAACCCGGATGTCAAGAAGCACAAGGGTATTTCGATCTTCATCGTGCCGACCTCCTCGCCCGGATTCTCCTGGCAGCCGCTGCACACGATGCCCGGCATCTCCACCTTCTATACGTTCTACGACGACGTGCGCGTCCCGGCGAGTGCGTTGGTGGGAGAAGAGAACCAGGGCTGGCAGCTGATCACCACGCAGCTGAACTTCGAACGCGCGGCGCTGGGCAATCTGGGCGCGCTGGAGCCGTTGTTCGAGAAGGCGCTGCGCTGGGCGCAAACCACAGAGCTCGACGACGGGTACGTCATCGACCAGCCGTGGGTGCAGCTCGCGCTCGCCCGGGTCGAGGCCCAGGTCGCCGCCTACAAGCTGGTCAACCTGCGGGTTAACGCGGCCATGACCAAGGGCGTGCTGAACATGGGCGAGGCGTCGGCCGCCAAAGTGTTCGGCACCGAGCTCACCCAACAGGTCGCCCGCGAACTCCTGGAAGTGCTCGACGGCAACGGAATACGCCGCGGCGCCGGCGCGCCGCTGCGCGGCGAACTGGAATCCGCCTACCGGATGGCGGTCATCAATACGTTCGGCGGCGGAGCCAACGAAATCCAGCGTGACATCATCGCCATGGCAGGGCTCCTCATGCCGCGCGCGCCCCGTGACCTTCGGGCCACGGCAACAGGAAAGGCAGGTTAAGTGACAGACGCAGACGTGCAAGCCAAGGTGCGGGCGCTCGTTGGTCAGCCGACCGGGGGCACCGGAAAGCCTTCGGTCGCACCCGATCCCGTCAACCAGCCGATGATTCGGCACTGGGCGTACGCACTGGCCGACATGAACCCCGTGTACCTCGATCCGGAGTTCGCGGCCGCGTCGCGGTTCGGCGGCATCGTCTCCCCGCCGGTCATGCTGCAGACGTGGATCATGCCGTCGCCGCTACTCGAGGGGATCGGCGAACGAGGCGGCGCCCCAATGATAATCACGAACAACCCGACGGCGTTCCTCGACGAGGCCGGCTACACCAGCACCGTCGCGACGAACTCGGAGTTCGAGATCGAGCGCTATCCCCGGCTGGGTGACGTCATCAGCGCAACGGCGGTATTCGAATCGGTGTCCGACGAGAAGAAGACGGCGCTGGGCACCGGCTTCTTCCTCACTTGGTTGACGACCTATACCAACCAGGACGGTGAGGTATTGGGGCGGCAGCGATTCCGGGTCCTTCGATTCAGGCCGGCCAACTGATGGCGACCCGGCTGGCACCGGCGATCAGCCCGGACACCAAGTTCTTCTGGGATGGGCTGCGGGACAATAAGCTGCTGATCCAGCGCTGCGGCGGCTGCGGGCAGCTGCGCCACCCTCCTCGCCCCATGTGCCCGAACTGCCGCTCCCTGGACTGGGAGGCCATCGAATCGTCGGGCCGCGGAACCGTCTACAGCTACGTGATGCCACACGAACCGAAGTTTCCGTTCTTCGAATACCCCTACATCGTCGTGCTGGTGGATCTCGCCGAAGGGGTGCGGCTGGTTTCGAACCTGTGCGAGATCGACCCGGCGGACGTCAAGGTCGGGATGCCGGTCGAGGTTTTCTACCAGACCTTCGACAGTTCTGGACCCGAAGACCTTGTGCTGCATCAGTTCCGGCCCAGCACCTAGGAATGCCTCGTGGACTTCACCTTCACCGAAGAGCAAGAGACCATCAGCAAGCTGGCGCGCGATCTCTTTGAACGCCGCGCCACCCCTGAGCGACTGACGGACCTCGAAGCCGGCGAAACCCGATACGACGCCGCACTGTGGAAAGAACTCGCCGCCGTCGACCTGCTGGGCACGGGATTGCCGGAATCGGTGGGCGGCAATGGCGGCGGCTTCGTGGAACTCGGGGTGTTGCTGGCCGAGGTGGGATGGAGCGTGGCTCCGGTGCCTGCCTACGCGACCTTGGTGCTGGGCGCGGATCCGATCGCCCGACACGGAAGCCCCGAGCAACAGCAACGTTTCCTGCCTCGGGTCGTCGCGGGAACCCACATCCTCAGTGCCGGTCTAGCCGAGCCCGGCCGCTCCGACCCGACGAGCCCATCCACCAAAGCCCTTCGCGACGGCCCGAACTGGCGCCTAGACGGGGCCAAACAGCTGGTGCCGGCCGCCCAGCTCGCCGATACCGTGGTGGTACCCGCCAGCACTGACGACGGTGACGTGGGCCTTTTCCTGTTGCCGACTGACGCCAACGGTGTCGAGATCCGGGCGGTAACGACCACCAACCACGAGCCACATGCGGACGTATTCCTCGATGGCGCAATCGTTTCCGAGGAAAACCGGCTCAACGGGCCAATCGAATCGCTCTACACCCGGGCCTTGGTCGGACTGTGCGCGATCCAGCTCGGCGTCGCGGAGCGGGCGTTGAAGATCGCCGCGGAATACACCACGGAGCGCGAGCAATTCGGGCGTCCGATCGGCAGCTTCCAGGCGGTGCAACAGCGGATGGCCGACGCTTTCATCGACGTGGAGGCGATCCGGTGGACCACCTGGCACGCGGCCTGGCTGATCGCCCACGGACGGCCCGCCGACCGAGCCGCGCGCATCGCGAAGTTCTGGGCCGCAGAGGCCGGCGCCCGCGTCGCCGCCACCACCCAGCACGTCCACGGCGGGATCGGGATTGACACCACCTATCCCCTGCACCGCTACTTCCTGTGGGCCAAGCACAACGAGCTCACCCTTGGTTCCGCTACCGCACAACTGGCCCGGATGGGCAACACATACCCCGCTGGAAAAGGAAACCGATGACTACCGCCAAAACCCGCACCACAACCTTGAAGTGGGCCGACATCGCAGTCGGCGACGAGGTGACCCCGCTCGAGATCCCCATCACCACAACGATGATCGTCGCGGGCGCGATCGCCTCACGTGACTTCATGCCGGTGCATCACGACCGCGACTACGCCAACAAACAGGGCTCGCCCAATTTGTTCATGAACATCTTGACCAGCAATGGGTATTGCGTGCGGTTCCTCACCGACTGGGCGGGCCCCGAAGCGATGGTCAAGAACCTGTCGATCCGGCTCGGGGTGCCGTGCTTCCCCGACGATCCGCTGCGGTTCACCGGCGCCGTGACCGGCAAGACCGAGGGGCCCGGCGATGAGAACTTCGTCGAGGTCGCCTTCAAGGCGTCCAACAGCCTTGGCGATCACGTTTCCGGCACCGCCGTCCTGAGCTTGCTCGACGGAGCTTCCGCATGAGTTCGTCGCTAGGCGGCACCGCGGCCATCGTGGGGATCGGCCAGACCGAGTTCTCCAAGGAATCCGGGCGCAGCGAGCTCCAATTGGCCTGTGAGGCGGTCAGCGCCGCACTCGACGACGCCGGCCTGACACCGGGCGATGTCGACGGCATGGTGACGTTCACCATGGACGCCAGCGACGAGATCGACATCGCACGCAACGTCGGCATCGGAGACCTGAGCTTCTTCAGCCGGGTGCACCACGGCGGCGGCGCCGCGGCGGGCACCGTGGTGCACGCGGCGATGGCCGTCGCCACGGGCGTCGCCGATGTGGTGGTGTGCTGGCGCGCGTTCAACGAACGTTCCGGCTTCCGGTTCGGTGGCAGTGGACGCACCAGCGCGGAGAC
>NZ_MBEM01000103.1:0-25283 GCF_001954045.1 Mycobacterium sp. SP-6446
CTCCGGCCCCCGAGGCGCCACCGCCACCTCCTCCGCCGCCACCGCCGCCCGCACCGGAACCGCCGCCCGCGCCGGCCGCACCACCCGCGGGGTAACCGGTGGCCGTGCGGATGGATCCGCAGCGGTTCGACGAGTTGGTCTCCGACGCGCTCGACCTCATCCCGCCCGAGTTGACGGCGGCGATGGACAACGTCGTCGTGCTCGTCGAAGACCGCCATCCCGAGGACACTGAACTGCTCGGCCTCTACGAAGGCGTGGCGCTGACCGAGCGGGACTCCGACTATGGCGGAGCGCTGCCCGACGCCATCACGATCTACCGCGAGGCGCTGCTGGACGTCTGCGAATCCGACGAGGAGGTCGTCGAGGAGGTGGCGATCACGGTCATCCACGAAATCGCCCACCACTTCGGCATCGACGACGACAGATTGCACGAACTGGGCTGGGCCTGACGGGCGCGGCATCCCGGATTTGTCCGCGCCGGGTGCTATGAACTCACTCATGAACACGGACTGCCGCGACTGCCGGGCAGGACTAGATCACTGCCACGGAACCATCATTCGCCATTGGCTGCATCGCTCGGAGTGCACCGAGCCGGACTGCGCCAGTCCCGAACTGTTGCCGCACACGTTCGTCATCGACTGCGACGCCGTCGGCTGCGGCTGCACCGAGGACTCGGTCGCCCTGGCCGTTTGATCGCCCCGTCAGCCCATCGGGTCGGTGCTTGACCGCACCGCGTCCGCGACCGGCGTGGCTTCGGGTTGCGGGTAGAACGGCGGCGTCAGCGTTCCCCACCGCACACAGCTCCACCGCCCGTCGGTGATCGGAGCCAACACCACCGACTGCGCGTTGTCCAGGTGGTTGTCCAGCGCGAAGTTGCCGTCCACTCCCGCCAGCACCGCGGAGGCCAGCCGGATCGCCGCGCCGTGGCTGACGACGACGATGTCGCCGTCCCACTCGTCGTCGTCGAGGTAGCGCATCCGCAGGTCGGTGAGCACCGGCACGTAGCGGTCCAACACCTCGCTGCCGCTCTCGCCGCCGGGCAGCGGCACGTCGAGTTCGCCGTGATGCCAGCGGTCGTAGATGGCGTTGAATTCCGCGACGGCGTCGTCGTCGCTGCGGTCTTCCAGTTGCCCGACCTGCACCTCGTGGATGCCCGCGACCTCGTGCGCGGCGACGTCGAGCGCAGCACCGATCACCGCCGCCGTCTGCGACGCCCGGGTGGCGATCGAGTGCGTGATCATCGCCGGCCGGCCGGACCCGCGGGCGAACGCCCGCGCCTGGTCGCGGCCCTTCGGCGTCAGCTCGGCACCGGGCGGCCGGGTATCCAGCCGGCGCTCGACGTTGCCGTAGGACTGGCCGTGTCGCACCAGCACCAGACGACCGCTCATTGCGCAAACCCCGCCGCCGCATCCTGGGCCGGGTCCGATTTGCCCGCCCGCAGGCGCGCCAGCCAGCGTGATGCCTCGTCCGCCGGCGGCGGAACCACCCCGGCGGCCTCGCCCGTCGGCCACGAACCCAGGTATCGCACGTTGGCACAACGACGGTGCAGCGCCTTGAGTGCCTCGGCGACGGCGTCGTCGTCCACGTGGCCGACGCAGTCGGCGAAGAACAGGTAGGTGCCCAACTCGGTGCGGGTCGGCCGGGACTCGATCCGGGTGAGGTCGATGCCGCGGATGCCGAACTCGGCGAGGGCGCCCAACAGCGCCCCGGGTTGGTTGTCGACGCGCAACACCACCGACGTCCGGTCGGCGCCGGTGCGGGCCGGCGGCGGTCCCGGCAGTCCGGCCAGCACGAAGCGCGTGCGGGCGTTGGGTTCGTCGACGACACCATCGGCCAGGGCCGCGAGCCCCCAATGCGCGGCGGCCAGCGGCGAGGTCACCCCGGCGTCGGCGTTGCCCTCGGCCACCTGTCGCGCGGCATCCGCGTTGGAGTAGGCGGGTCGCAATTCGGTGTTGGGCAGGTGCGCGGTGAGCCATTGCCGCACCTGGGCCGCGGCCACCGGGAACGCCGCCACCGTCCCCACGTCGGCGGCGCTGCGCCCGGGTTTGACGACGATGCTGAACGCGACGTCCAGCGTGGTCTCGGCGAAAATCTGCAGCGGCGAACCGATGGCGAGGCTGTCCAGGGTGGCCATCACCGACCCGTCGATCGAGTTCTCGATCGGCACGCACGCGTAGTCGGCGTCGCCGTTGCGGACGGCGTCGAGCGCCGTCGGCGTGCTCTCGATCGGCAACCGGCGCAAGGCATCCGGCCCCTGGTCGGGAACCAGCCCCGCCGACGTCATCTGGAGCAGCGCCGCCTCGGTGAAGGTCCCTTCGGGACCCAGATAGGCAATGCGGACCACGCTCCAACCCTAACGGCGGCCACCGCCAAACAAGGCTTGCGGCGCCCGGTGATCTAAGTTAACTTAGGCTTGCCTAATGCGATTGGAGAATGATGTTACCGCTGACCAGCGCCGCGCCGACGACTGCCGAGCGCATCCGCAGCGCCTGCACCCGGGCCGGCGGCGCGCTCCTGGCCATCGAGAACGAGAACGCGCGCGAGGAACCCGTCGCCACGCCGGTGCACCACCTCATGCACGACGGGTCCTTCGCCGTGGCGCTGCCGGCCGACCGGGACGGCGGGGCCGCCGGCGTCGATGGTTCGCAGGCGCTGCTCGAGCTGACCGACTATGCGCCGCTGCCGCTGCGCGAACCCGTCCGGTCCCTGGTGTGGGTTCGCGGCCGCCTGCAGCAGGTCCCGCCGGGCGCCGTGACAAAGGTCCTCGATCTGATTGCCACCGAGTGTCCGGATCCGGCATTGCTGCAAATCGATACCCCCCGGTCGATGCCTTCGGATGGGACGGAGCAGCGGTATACGCTGCTGCGACTCGAGATCGCGTCCGTGGTGGTGACCGACGCCACCGGAGCCGAGGCCATCAGCGTGGCGGAGCTGCTCGCGGCTCGCCCCGACCCCTTCTGCGAGGTCGAGTCGAGCTTGCTGTGGCACCTGGACAAGGCCCACGGCGACGTGGTCGCGCGGCTGGTGTCCCGGTTGCCGACGCCGCTGCGCCGCGGCCGCGTTCGGCCGCTCGGGCTGGATCGCTACGGCGTGCGGTTTCGCATCGAAGGCAACGACGGCGACCATGACGTCCGGCTGCCCTTCCACAAACCGGTGGACGACATGGTCGGGCTGAGACAGGCGATCCGGGTGCTGATGGGCTGCCCGTTCATCAACGGGCTGCGCGCCCGCCGGTAAGTTATCTGGGTGACCGGCGACCGACCCTCACGACGGCCTGAAAACCCGGTCCCGCCGCGCCCGGCCCGCCCGGAGCCACCGCAGGTAATCCACCGCGGTGCGCCGTCGCCGAGCGCCGAGACGGTGCCGCAGCGCCGGGTGCCCGCGCCGGTCTCCCGTGTCAACGCCGCCGCCCCGCAACGCGTCGCACCGCACCCGTCCCAGCCCCCACCGCGACCCATCCCGCCGCGGACCGGCCGCAAGCGCGGCAAGCGCCGCTGGGGCCGGAGGTTGGCGCTTGGTCTGCTGATCGCCGCGCTGCTGGCCGGCGCGGGCCTCATCGGCGGGGCCATCTGGTTCGACAAAACGCTGCACCGCGCGGCGGTGCTCGCGGACTACCCCGACCGGCCCGCGGCCGGGCGCGGGACGAACTGGCTGCTCGTCGGCTCGGACAGCCGCGCGGGCCTTACCGCCGATCAGCAGCAGGATCTGTCCACCGGCGGCGACGTCGGCGCCGGTCGCACCGACACCATCCTGCTGGTGCATGTGCCGTCGTTCGGCTCGAGCATCCCGGCGACGATGGTCTCGATACCGCGCGACTCGTATGTGCCGATCCCCGGTCACGGCAGGGACAAAATCAACTCCGCGTTCGCGATGGGCGGGGCGGCCCTGCTGACTCAAACCGTGGAGCAAGCCACCGGCCTGCGCCTCGACCACTACATCGAGATTGGGTTCGGCGGCTTCGCCGCGCTGGTCGACGCGCTCGGCGGCATCACCGTGTGCCCTGTCGCGCCGATCACCGACCCACTGGCCGGCATTGACCTGCCCGCCGGCTGCCAGAAGCTGGAGGGCCGCAACGCGCTGGGGTATGTCAGGTCCCGCGCCACACCGCGGGCGGACCTGGACCGGATGGTCAACCAACGGCAGTTCATGTCGGCGCTGTTGCGCCGCGCGTCCAGCCCCGCCGTGTGGCTGGATCCGGTGCGCTGGTACTCGGTCCCGCGCGCGGCCGCCGACGCCCTGACCGTTGATCAGGGGGATCAGGTGTGGGACCTCGCCCGGCTCGGCTGGGCGCTGCACGGGACCACCACCTCGGTGACCGTCCCGATCGGTGAGTTCAGCAGCGGCGACGCCGGCGCGGTGGTGGTGTGGAACCACGACGTGGCCGCCAAATTGTTCGACGCGCTGGCCTCCGACAGTCCGGTGCCCGGCGAGGCGCTGCAGGGACAGCAGTAACGACCGCCGTCGGCCGAACTAGTCGCCGACTCGGTCGGTGCGGGCGTTCTGCAACCAGGCCTTCGTGCGACCCGGGTGGTGCGTGGCCAGCCATGCCACCCCGACCTCCCGGCAGAAGTCGATGTCGTCGTAGTCGTCGACGTTCCAGCAGTAGACCGCCCGGCCCTGGGCGATGGAGCGGTCGACGAGTTGCGGATACTCCTTCAACGCCGCCAGCGACGGCCCGACGGCGGTGGCCCCGACCGCGGTGGCCGCGCTGCTGGCCAGGTACCGGGCGGTCTTGCCCAACAGCACCGTCGGCAGCATCGGCGCGGCCCGCCGGATCCGCCAGACCGCGGCCGCCGAAAACGACATCACCACCGCCCGGGACCGGGCGGCCGAGGCGGGCGCGGCGATGCCAAACCGGTGCAGCAGCGCCAACAACTTGCTTTCCACCAGCGAGCCATACCGAACCGGATGCTTGGTCTCGACGAACAGCTTCACCGGCCGGTGCCAGTCCAGAACCAAGCTGACGAGCGTGTCCAACGTCAGCAGGCTGGTATCGCCGTGCGTGCCGTCCGCACGCCAACTGTCGTGCCACGCACCGTATTCGAGCTCGCGCAACTGCTCCAGGGTCATCGTGCTGACCAGACCCGCACCGGTCGAGGTCCGATCCAGGCGACGGTCGTGCACGCAAACCAGATGCCCGTCGCGGGTCAGCCGCACATCGCATTCGACGCCGTCGGCGCCTTCCTTGAGCGCGAGATCGTATGCGGCCAGCGTGTGTTCGGGACGAGCGGCCGACGCCCCTCTATGGGCTACGACAAAGGGATGCCCGTCGAGCACCTCGTCGGCCCACGTCATACCCCTATGCTGCCGGTTCCTGCCCCTGCAACTCAACCTGACCGGACGACGCGGCCCCCGCGGGTCGATCGGGCTCCACCACGACCCAGCGATGCGCGGGCCGTTCGACCGGTTTGCGTACGAAGCCCTCGAAGACCCGGCCGGCGGCGGCCCCGGGGGCCCCCGCGACCAGATACGCGAACACCATCAACACGGTGTTGTTCGCGATGCCCTGTGCGTCGGTGGCGAAGCTGGAAAAAATAGCGAAGATCGAGATCACGTAGCTGAAAATCCAAGCGGTCCACCATTGCAGGACCGGTCTTTTCAACCGGGCGTAATGCTCTTCCATCGTCGCGAGCTCGATGACGTACACCGGAGCCCACAGCAGATTCGCCAGCGGCACCACACAGCCGGCCCACAGCGCGCGGACCGAGCGAGGCTCCGGCAGCCCCTGGTGCGAGAACACCGCGGCCCGTCTCGCGATCAACCAGCGGATCAACATCACCCCGGACGTGATCACCGCCGCGAGCGCCGCCACGCTGGCCAGGATCCCGAGCCAGTCCGCGGCGATGGCCACTACGGAGTTCAACAACGTGTTCCGGTTGACCACCAGCAGCACGTACCGCACGACGTACACCAGGGCCGCGATGCTCAGCACCAACACGCCAACGAAAACGCTGCTGCGCACCGCCGCGGCGGATGGCCCTGTCTGCGTTGGCTTTTCGACCGGCACCGGGGCTTGCTCGACGCGGTCGGCCAGACCCCAGCGCGGGATCACAGCATAGCGCGGGGTCGGCCCGAGGGACCGTCGTGCGCGTCGCATGGGGGGCGCGGCGCCGGGGCGGACCGCTATCCAACGGAAGCCAGGCGGCAGCCGCGGCGGGGTGCGCCAGCGGGTGGATTGCGCCGGTGCGGCCGGGCCACCACCCGGGCCCCACCGTGGATCGGGCGGGTCCGCCAGCGGCGCCATCAGGGCGCCGCGACAGCGGGGGCACCACTCGCGCCGCCGATCGCGCACGTTCCACCGCGTGCCGCACTGGGAGCACACCTGGATCACCGGACCAGCCTAGCCCGGCAGCTCGCAACCCCTCCGCAACGTGAACAGTTACCCATGGCTATCCACAGTTTCCACAGGCTTATCCACAACCGCCGGATCGGTGTTTACCCGTGGTACAGGCCGCGATCCGCCGGGCCGGGCCACAACTGTGGATAACGACCGGCCGTTCGGGGCGCGTCATCGACAGCCCCAGACGGTGGCCGAGCGAAATGGATTGGCCTACTAAGCACCCGCGCGGCGCGTACGCGCGGGGCGGCGCTTCCGCGCCAGGCCGGCGTCTTTTCCGCCGCCCGTCACGACGAATCCGCAGGTCAGCTGCCCGTAGCAGGGATGTTTTTCCATGCCTCGCCCGACGGGTTATGATCGCCATCACGAAAAAGTCGTTGTGACCCACCTCACTGCGGTGCGGTGGACGTGCTGGTGAAAGGCGCATGATGGCCACGCATTCGTTCGGCCCGGGTTCCCCGGCCCCCTCGAACTCGTACTCCGGCTCGCCCGCCTGCAACCACAGTTACAGCGTCGCCGCGCTGCGCGCCGGCCTGATCGCGCTGGCATTGCTCGCGGTTCTTGTCATCATCGTCCTGGCTTGACGTTTCGCCGTTCGGGTTTCCGGGTTACCGCCTCCTAGCGGTCGTTCTTGCGACGCGCGCGGTGATGGAGCAGGGTTGACTTGTGAAGCCGGGGGCCAGGCCGTCGCGTCCCGAACCCCGCGTCCGTCAAGAGACGATCACCAACGATCATCGAGGAAAGGAATGCCGTGGCTGAATACACCCTGCCCGACTTGGACTGGGACTACGCAGCGCTGGAACCGCACATCTCCGGGCAGATCAACGAGATCCACCACAGCAAGCACCACGCCACCTACGTCAAGGGCGTGAACGACGCCATCGCCAAACTCGAGGAGGCGCGCGCCAACGACGATCACGCCGCGATCTTCCTGAACGAGAAGAACCTGGCCTTTCACCTCGGGGGCCACGTCAACCACTCGATCTGGTGGAAGAACCTGTCGCCCAACGGTGGTGACAAGCCAACCGGTGACCTCGCCGCCGCCATCGACGACGCGTTCGGCTCGTTCGACAAATTCCGCGCTCAGTTCAGCGCGGCCGCCAACGGCTTGCAGGGGTCGGGCTGGGCCGTACTCGGCTACGACTCACTCGGCGACAAGTTGCTGACCTTCCAGCTGTACGACCAGCAGGCCAACGTGCCGCTCGGCATCATCCCCTTGCTGCAGGTCGACATGTGGGAGCACGCCTTCTACTTGCAGTACAAGAACGTCAAGGCCGACTACGTCAAGGCGTTCTGGAATGTGGTCAACTGGGCCGACGTGCAGGACCGCTACAAGGCGGCAACCACCAAGACCAAAGGCCTGATTTTCGGCTAAAACCATTTCTTCAGCGCTGGGGCGTCACGCGGATCGCGTGGCGCCCTTGCCTTTACGTCGTGTCGAGTTGCAACGCGCCTGAACCGCGGGCATTCTTAATTATTCGAGCTACCAGCGTGGTTAGGCGAAGTCGTCGCGCGGAGGTCGAGGTGGACACTGGCTCAGGTGGACCGATAGGGGTCGCCCCCTTCCACTCTCGTGGTGCCCTGAAAGGGTTCGTCATCTCCGGACGCTGGCCCGATTCGACGAAAGAGTGGGCCCAGCTTTTGATGGTTGCGGTCCGCGTCGCCTCGTTGCCCGGATTGCTCTCCACCACAACGGTGTTCGGCGCCCGCGAGGAGCTGCCCGACGAACCCGAGCCGGGCACCGTCGGCCTGGTACTGGCCGAGGGCACCGTCTTCGGTGAATCAGCAATCCAGCCAGGGTATTTCGGTGACCATCAGCCGCCCGCACTGCTGATGCTGCATCCACCCTCGGAGACCATGCCCTCGTTGCCGGAATGCACGGGGGCCGCCTCGGGCTGTGTGCTGCTGCCCGGATTGCCCTATCTGGGGCTGGAGCACCGCGCGGCCTGGGTGGAAGCCGAAGCCGACGGCACCATCACATCCATGGTCAGTCGCGTCGGCGTCGATCCCATCAGCCATCCCGACACCGCGATCCTGGCGATGCTGCTCGCCGCATAGGCGGCTACCGGGGCGACCGCGGTCGCGCAAACTCCGCGACGCGGCGGCGAACGGAGGTTTCGATCGCCGCGAGTTCACCCGGCGCCTGGGCGCCGGCGGCGCCGCCCGCTGACCCCGCCGGATGCGGCGACCACCCGCCAGAGGTATGTGCGTGGGCCGCACCGGTGTACCTACGGTTCGTTTCTTCCCCGCTTTGCAAACCCGACAGCAAATGCGCCTCTCGATGACCGCGAGTTGCCTGGTGGTTCGGGTGCGATCGGCCAGCGATGCGTCCAATCGGCGCGCCGTGGCGCGAACCGGCCGTCCGCCACCGTGGCGCCCAAACCTCACTCTGCGTATAACCTGTGAGTTTCGGATATTTTGTGGACACTTCAGTGAATTAGTTAGACGCTCGTCGAGTGAGGAATTGGCCGGCTCCAGCAACGCCGGTACCAAAACCGCTCGGGTTTGCACTTGGTCGCGGACTTAAACGCTCGCTACCATGAGCAAATATGCATAGGTAACAGTTCACTTCTACAGCACAGTGGGGGTCTTATCGATGAGCACGACGTTCGCCGCCCGCCTGAACCGCCTGTTCGACACGGTTTATCCACCGGGACGCGGGCCGCACACCTCCGCGGAGGTGATCGCGGCGCTCAAGGCGGAGGGCATCACAATGTCGGCTCCCTACCTGTCGCAGCTACGCTCCGGCAACCGGACGAACCCGTCCACAGCGACCATGGCCGCCTTGGCCAACTTCTTCCGCATCAAGCCGGCGTACTTCACTGACGACGAGTACTACGAAAAGCTCGACAAGGAATTGTCGTGGCTTGCCACGATGCGCGACGACGGCGTGCGCCGCATCGCGTTGGGTGCCGCCGAATTGTCTCCCGAGGCCCAGCAAGACATCCTCGAACGGGTCAACGAGCTGCGCCGCAAGGAACAGCTCGGCGCGTAAGCGCACTTGACGGCAGCGCGGCCCGACCTGAAGGGCCGCCGACCTCCCATCCCCATTAGGGTTGGCTCACGGATCGCGTACACGCGAGAGCGACAGTCCACGAGATACCGGGAGGCGGCCGGGAATGGCCCTGTTCCGCAAGCGAAAAAGTCGCGCGACACGTCGCGCCGAGGCCCGCGCGATCAAGGCCCGCGCCAGGCTCGAGGCCAAGCTGGCTGCCAAGAACGAGGTTCGCCGCATCAAGGGCGATCGGCGGGCGGCGGAAATGGCCCTGCGGGCCCAGATCAAATCCCAGCGCGACAGCGACCGCGCGGCGCTGAAAGTCGCCGAGGCCGAACTCAAGGCGGCGCGGGAAGGCAAGCTGCTCTCCCCGACCCGCATCCGCCGGCTGCTGACGGTGTCCCGATTGCTGGCCCCGATCCTCACCCCGCTGATCTACCGGGCCGCCGTGGCCGCCCGCGCGATGCTCGACCAGCGCCGTGCGGATCGGCTCGGGGTTCCGTTGGCCCAGATCGGCCAGTTCTCCGGCCAGGGTGCCGAGCTGTCGGCACGGATCGCCGGGTCCGAGAAATCACTGCGGATGGTGCAGGACAAGAAGCCCAAGGACGCCGAGACCAAGCAGTTCGCCGCCGCCATCAGCGAACGGCTCAGCGACCTTTCGGCGGCCGTCACCGCCGCGGAAAACATGCCCGCCGCGCGACGCCGCACGGCCCACGGCGCGATTTCGTCGCAACTCGACGGCATCGAGGCGGACCTGATGGCCCGGCTCGGGTTGACCTGAAAGCGACTGCCGGACATGACATTTGGCGGGTGGATTTCGCGCGTCCTGATCGCGGTCGGCGCCGCCGCGGCGCTGTATGTGGGCTCGGCAACCGCGCCCGCCTGGGCGCACGTTCACGCCAGCGCCGACAACGCGGTGCGCGGCGCGACGGCCATCGTCACCTTTCAGGTACCCAACGAATCCGACAAGGGCGCCGCGACCACTGCGCTGACCGTCACGCTTCCCGACGTGGCGGCCGCACGCACCGAAACCATGCCCGGCTGGACGGCCAAGCTGGACCGCGACGCGTCGTCGGGCAGCGTCCGCTCGGTGACGTGGACGGCCGCACCCAACGGCGGGATCGGAGTCGATCAGTTCGCGCTGTTTCGGATATCGGTGCAACTACCCGACGCCGACACCGTCAGCTTCCCGGCGACGCAGACGTATTCCGACGGCACGATTATCAAGTGGGACCAGCCGCCGCTGCCCGGCGGCGGTGAGCCCGAACATCCGGTGCCCATGCTGACCCTCGCCGCGGGACCGGTGGCACCGCACCAACACCACCCGTCGGCACCGGCCGACCATGCGGGCGCACCCACGCAGTCGCAATCGCCCGACAACACCGCCCGCCTGCTCGGCGGGGCGGCCCTGGTCGTCGGCGCGTTAGCCATCTGCCTTGTGCTGGTGCGTCGACGAACATGAGGCGCGGGGTGGTCATCGCGTGGGCGGGTCTGCTGTTGGCCGCCATGGCGTTGACCGCGACCTTCACGGCGCAGGCGGCGTTCGCGCATGCCGCGCGCGTGTCCGCCGAGCCCGCGGACAATGCCGTCCTGACAACCGGCCCCGACCGGGTGAGCGCGACCTTCAACGAGCGATTGCAGACCACATTCGCGGCCATGACGGTCGTCGGGCCGGACGGCAACGTGTGGTCCACCGGAGAGCCGACGGTCCAGGGCGCGATCGTCGGTATCGGCCTGCGCCCGCTCGGGCCGGCCGGCACATACATGGTGAATTACCGGGTGACGTCCGCCGATGGCCACGTGGTGTCGGGATCCTGGTCGTTTCGCCTGACTGTCCCGGGCACCGGCACGCCTGGGCCCGCCGCCGCCCCCCACGCCGGCGGCGGAATCCCCGTCTGGCCGTTCGTGGTGGTGGCGGTCGCGCTTGTCGCCGCGGGCGGCCTATGGGCGCTGCGGCACAGGCCGTGATCGGCCCTGGCATGATGGGACGCGACAACCCGGTGCGCTAGACAAGGCGAGAGAAAGCTGCAAAGGAGCGGCCGCATGGCAGACCCCGAGGACCAACCCAACAGCGAATCCAACGGCGCACCGACACCGCCGGAGAAGAAGCCGCCCGCCAAGGCGGTCAAGAAGGCCGCAAAAGCGCCCGCCAAAAAAGCACCAGCGAAAAAGGCTCCCGCGAAGAAAGCGGCGGCCAAGAAGGCGCCCGCCAAAAAAGCACCCGCCAAAAGCCCCGAACCCACACCGCCGCAGCCTGCCGCGCAGGCCGCCGACGCGCAGCGGCGTGTCGAAACCAACGGCCAGCTTGCTGCCGCCGCGAAAGACGCCGCGGCACAGGCGAAGTCGACGGTAGATGACGCCAACAACCCACTGCCCGCTGATCTGCCGACGCCGGCGCCGAGCCAGTTGCCGGTGCCGCTGTTGGTGGCCCTCGCGGTCAGCCTCCTGGCCATCGTGCTGATCCGGCAATTGCGCCGCCGTTGACCGCGTCATTTCGGCCCACTGCCGACCTCGTCGACAGCATCGGGCCCGACGTTCGCAGCTGCGACGTCCAGTTCCGTCAGTTCGGCGGGCGCGCACAGTTCGCGGGGCCGATCAGCACCGTGCGGTGTTTCGAAGACAATGCGCTGCTGAAATCGGTTCTCTCGCAGCCGAGTGCGGGCGGCGTGCTGGTGATCGACGGCGCAGGTTCCCTGCACTCCGCGCTGGTCGGCGACGTCATCGCCGAATTGGCGCGGTCCAACGGGTGGGCCGGGCTGGTCATCAACGGGGCGGTGCGCGACGCCGCGACATTGCGGAGTATCGACATCGGCATCAAGGCGCTGGGCACCAATCCCCGCAAGAGCACCAAGACCGGTGCCGGCGAGCGCGACGTCGAGGTCAGTCTGGGCGGGGTGACATTCGTGCCGGGTGACACCGCCTACAGCGACGACGACGGTATCGTCGTCACCTCAGATCACTAAACCGCCACTGCGGCGGTCTTTTTCGCGAACCGCAGGCCCTCGTCGGCGATCTTGCCGCGCCGGATGAGCTGGATGTCGCGCACATAATTCTGGTTCAGCCGCCACGGGGTGCGCGAGCCTTGCTTGGGCAACTCGTCCAGCGACCGCAGCACGTAGCCCGGGGTGAACTCCATGAACGGGCGCTCCTCCACGTCGGAGCCGGGGTGCTCGACCACCACGGTCTCAAAACCGTTGGCGTCCATGTGGTTCAGCAGCCGGCAGGCGAATTCCGAGACCAGGTCGGCCTTCAGCGTCCACGACGCGTTGGTGTATCCCACGGTGTAGATCATGTTGGGCAGGCCGGACAGCATCATGCCCTTGTAGGCCATGGCTTTGGTGAGGTCCACGGGCTCGCCGTCGACGGATACCGTGGCGCCGCCGAACAGCTGCAGGTTCAAACCCGTTGCGGTGATGATGATGTCGGCGGGCAGTTCGCGACCGGAGTCGAGCCGGATGCCGGTGGCGGTGAACCGGTCGATGGTGTCGGTGACGACTTCGGCCTGTCCGTTGCGGATGGTGCGGAACAAGTCGCCGCTGGGCACCAGGCATAGCCGTTGGTCCCAGGGGTTGTAGTTGGGGCCGAAGTGCTTTTCCACGTCGTAGCCCTGGGGGAGCTGGCGCTGCACGAAGCCGAGGAGGATCTTTCGCATCCGCTGCGGCCATTTCTGACAGGCCGCGTACAGCGCCGCCTGACGCAGCACGTTCCGCCAGCGAACCGCGGTGTACGCCTGCTTCGCGGGCAGCAGGTGGTTGAGCCGTTCGGCCAACTTGTCCCGCTTGGGCTGGGAGACGATGTAGGTCGGGGACCGCTGCAGCATCGTGACGTGCTTGGCGCCCGACTCCGCCAGCGCGGGAATCAGGGTGACCGCGGTGGCACCACTGCCGATGACGACGATGTTCTTGCCGGCGTAGTCGAGGTCCTCGGGCCAGTGCTGCGGGTGGATGATCGGTCCGGTGAAGTCTTCCGAGCCCTCAAACTTCGGCGCGTAGCCCTGCTCGTAGTTGTAGTAGCCGCTGCACAGGAACAGGAACGTGCACGTGATGGCCTTTGGCGCGCCGTCGCTGTCGATCTGGAGGGTCCAGCGGTTCTCGGTACTGGACCAATCGGCGCTGATCACCTTGTGGTTGAGCCTGATGTGCTTGTCGATGCCGTACATCGCCGCGGTGCCCTTGACGTAGTCGAGGATCGGCTTGCCGTCTGCGATGGCCTGGCGCTCGGTCCACGGCCGAAACCGGAAACCCAGTGTGTACATGTCCGAGTCGGAACGAATTCCCGGGTAGCGGAACAGGTCCCACGTGCCGCCCATGGCCGCCCGCTTTTCCAGGATGGCGTAGCTCTTGGTCGGGCAGCGGTCCTGCAGGTGCCAGGCCGCACTCACGCCGGAGATTCCGGCGCCCACGATGACGACGTCGAGGTGCTCAGTCATGTCGCCACGCTATCAACGCCACGTCGAGTGAGTCAACAGTCTGTCGAAAAGCTCAACACCGTGTAAAGTAGCGGCCGTGACCACCGCCAGCCAGACTCGTGCCCTGCGCGGCCGCCGTTCCCCGCGGCCTTCGGGCGACGACCGCGAGCAGGCGATCCTTGCCACCGCCGAGCGGCTGCTCGAAGAGCGCTCGTTCGCGGATATCTCGGTCGACGACCTGGCCAAGGGCGCCGGGCTGTCGCGACCCACCTTCTACTTCTATTTCAAGTCCAAAGAGGCGGTGTTGCTGTCGCTGCTCGAGCCGGTGATCGCGAGTGCCGACTCGGAGTTCGACGGGGCGGTGCAGCGCCTACCCGCGGACCCGCGCCGGGTGTGGCGCAACGGCATCAACGCGTTTTACACCGCGTTCGCGACGCACCGCAGGCTGGCCCGAGCGGCGACGGAGGCCTTGGCCACCAGTACCGAATTGCGGGCGGTGTGGTCGGGGTTCATGCAGAAATGGATCGACCAGACGGCCACCATGATCGCCGCCGAGCGGGCGCGCGGCGCCGCGCCCGAGACGGTTTCGGCCGCGGACCTGGCCACCTCGCTGAACCAGATGAACGAGCGCACCATGATGGCCGCCCTGTCCGCGCAGACGCCGGCGGTCCATCCGGACCGGGTCGTCGACACCCTCACCCATATCTGGGTCAGCAGCATTTACGGCGAACCCGGCTAGCTGTCGTCGCCCCGTGCGAACATACGTTCGTGCGGTGTGAGGCGTCCATCCTGCACGCGGATCTCGATTCGTTCTACGCCTCGGTAGAGCAGCGAGACGACCCGTCCCTGCGTGGCCGCCCGGTGATCGTGGGCGGCGGCGTGGTGCTGGCGGCCAGCTACGAGGCCAAGGCCTACGGCGTGCGCACCGCGATGGGCGGACGACAGGCGCGGCGGCTGTGCCCGCACGCCGTCGTCGTGTCGCCCCGGATGACCGCCTACAGCCGCGCCAGCGACGCGGTCTTCGAGGTGTTCCACGATGTCACTCCGATCGTGGAGGCGCTGTCGGTGGACGAGGCCTTCCTCGACGTCGGCGGCCTGCGGCGGGTGTCTGGAACCCCGGTCCAGATCGCGGAACGGCTGCGCGCCGACGTCCGCGACCGCGTCGGGCTGCCCATCACCGTCGGGGTCGCGCGGACCAAATTTCTGGCCAAGGTCGCCAGCCAGGAAGCCAAGCCCGACGGGCTGCTGTTGGTGCCGCCCGATCGGGAGCTGGCGTTCCTGCGCCCGTTGCCGGTGCGCCGGTTGTGGGGAGTAGGCGCGGTGACCGCGGACAAGCTGCAGACCCACGGCATCGAGACCGTCGCCGACGTCGCGGAGCTCAGCGAGTCGACGCTGGCGTCGTTGCTCGGCGCCGCGATGGGCCGCCAGCTGTATGCGCTGTCCCGCAACATCGACCGCCGGCGGGTGACCACCGGCGTGCGCCGCAGGTCGGTGGGCGCCCAGCGGGCGCTGGGCGCGGCCGGCAACCGCATGTCGCCCGCCGAGGTCGACGCGGTGGTGGTCAACCTGATCGACCGGATCACCGCGCGGATGCGCGCCGCCGGGCGCACCGGTCGCACGGTGGTGCTGCGGCTGCGGTTCGACGACTTCGGCCGGGCGACCCGGTCGCACACGCTGCCGTGGGCCACGTCGTCGACGCAGCCCATCCTTGCCGCCGCTCGGCAGCTGCTCGCGTCGGCGGCGCCGCTGATCGCGCAGCGCGGGTTGACCCTCGTGGGGTTCGCGGTGTCGGGAATCGACCGCACCGGCGCTCAGCAGCTGATGCTGCCGTTCGAGGGAGCACCGGCACTGGAAAACGTCGACGAGGCGGTCGACCGGGTGCGGCGGCGCTACGGCAAGTCCGCGCTCACCCGTGGGGTGCTGGTCGGCCGCGACCCCGGCTGGGAGATGCCGCACTTACCCGACTGAGGCGGTCCACTCCAGCAGCTTTTCGGCCGGCCAGGTGTTGACGATCCGCTCCACCGGAACCCCGGCGTCCAGCGCGCGCTGGGCCCCGTAGCCGAGGAAATCGAGCTGGCCGGGGGCGTGCGCGTCGGTGTCGATGCTGAACACGCAGCCGATTTCCAGCGCCAGGTTCAGCAGGCGGCTGGGCGGATCGCGGCGTTCGGGACGGGAGTTGATCTCCACCGCGGTGCCGTGCTCGCGGCAGGCGGTGAACACCGCCTCGGCGTCGAATTTCGATTCGGGTCTGATGCCGCGGTTCCCGGCGACCAGCCGGCCGGTGCAGTGGCCGAGCACGTCGGCGTGGCCGTTGGACACGGCGCGCACCATCCGGCGCGTCATCGCGTCCGCGTCCATCGACAGCTTCGAATGCACGCTGGCCACAACCACATCGAGGCGCTCGAGCAGCTCGGGTTCCTGGTCCAGGCTGCCGTCGTCGAGGATGTCCACCTCGATTCCGGTCAGGATGCGCATCGGCGCGAACTTGTCGCGCAGCCCGTCGATCACGTCGAGCTGCTTACGCAGCCGCTCGGGCGAGAGCCCGTTGGCGATCGTCAGCCGTGGCGAGTGGTCGGTCAGCGCGCAATACTCGTGGCCCAGCTCCGCCGCGGTGGCCATCATTTCGTCGATCGGCGCCGAGCCGTCGGACCAGTTCGAATGCAGGTGTAAGTCCCCGCGCAGCGCAGCCCGCACCTCGCCGCCGAGATCGGTTGCGGCGGAGCGTAATTCGACCAGGGCGTCGGGTTCACGGCCGGACCAGGCCTGGGAGATAACCTTGGCGGTCTTGGGCCCGATGCCCGGCAGCGACTGCCAGCTGTCGGCCTGCCCGTGGCGTTCCCGCGCGGCGTCGTCGAGGCCCTCGATGATGTCGGCGGCTCTTCGATACGCCATGACCCGTTTCGGGTCCTGGCGGCTGCGGTCCTTGTAGTAGGCGATCTGCCGCAGCGCGGTTACCGGATCCATGGCTCCAGTGTGCCCGCTCGGCTACAGCAGTTGCCCGACGATGAATCCGGCGAGAATCACGCCGAAGCCGCCGATCTCACCGGCGATCAGCAGCATCATCATCGCCCGAAGGCCGCGGTCGGGCCTCTCGAACTGGTTGGTGGTGTCGCGGCGCACGCCGTGGCCGATGTAGCTGGCGATCGCCGCGACGAAGAAGAACACGGCGACCATCGCCGCGGTCAGGTTGACCCACGCCGGCCACGCGCTGAATTCGACGAACACCGCGATCAGCAGCGTCGCGAACGAGTACAGCAACGCCGCGCGGTGCGCGATGTCGACGTAGGGATGCGCGCGGTGGTCCTCGGCGACCATGATCTGCCGGTACTTCCAGACGCCGAGCACCAGCGCCAGCAGAAAGATCAGTCCGGCGGCCAGCAGGGTGAGCTTGGTGTCGTATCCGAGGGAGCTGTTCATGGTCGGTCGAGTTTAATTGCGCGTCATAGAGACCGACTAACGTCGGGTGCATGCGATTCGCTTTCAAGACTTCACCCCAAAACACCACCTGGGCACAGATGCTCGCCGTCTGGCAGGCCGCCGACGACATCGACGTCTACGAGTCCGGCTGGACGTTCGACCACTTCTACCCGATCTTTTCCGACAGCGCCGGACCCTGTCTGGAAGGCTGGACGACGCTGACCGCGCTCGCGCAGGCCACCTCGCGGCTGCGGCTGGGCACGTTGGTGACCGGCATCCACTACCGGCATCCGGCCGTGCTGGCCAACATGGCGGCCGCGCTCGACATCATTTCCAACGGACGACTCGAGCTCGGGATCGGCGCCGGCTGGAACGAGGAGGAGTCGGGCGCGTACGGCATCGAGCTGGGCAGCATCAGGGAACGTTTCGACCGGTTCGAGGAAGCGTGTGCGGTGCTGACCAGCCTGCTCAGCGAAGAGACCACCGACTTCGACGGCAAGTACTACCAGCTCAAGGGCGCCCGCAACGAACCCAAGGGCGTGCAGCGCCCGCATCCACCGATCTGCATCGGCGGCAGCGGGGAAAAGCGCACGCTGCGGATCACCGCGCGCTACGCCCAGCACTGGAACTTCGTCGGCGGGCCGCCGGAGCTGTTCGCGCACAAGCGCGACGTGCTGTTCTCGCACTGCGCGGACATCGGACGCGATCCCAAAGAGATCACGCTATCGGCTCACCTGCGCCTGGAAGGCGACCTCAATTACGGACAGGTGGTCCAGGATGCGGCCGGGCTGGCGGCCGAGGGGCTGGACCTCGGCATCGTGTACCTCTCACCGCCGCACGACCCCGCCGTCCTGGAACCGTTAGCGGAGGCGATCCGGGATTCGGGGCTCTGGAATGGCTGATATTCAAAAAATTTGACGAGCTTGTTGGCGAGATAACGAAAAGGTAACGCTGAGCAAACGTGTCGCGCACCGCGCGGATGCGCGCGCTAATGGGCTACACCCCGAAAGCCATCAGCTCTTCAGCGGTTACCAGACGCTCCTGCTTGGCCGGAAACTCGCGGCTCTTCATCGGGTGACGAAACCATGACCAGGCGATTCGCCCCATCCGTGATCTGGGTACCGGGTTGATATGCACAGTGATCACTCCTGCGATCGGTCCGTTCTACGGGACTCCCCCTGTGACTTGCATGTGACAGAGCCCACAACGACCTATTACACAACAGCGGTCTGGCAAACGGTGGCAGAAACGCCGAAATTTGATATTGGTGTTTCTATTGTGGCTGGTGTGACTTACTGAAGCGGCACGGCCGTCGGCTTTATGGGTGCCGGCAGCGCCGTCGAACCCATCAAATACCGGTCCACGCCCGCCGCCGCGGCCCTGCCCTCGGCGATCGCCCAGACGATCAACGACTGGCCGCGACCCATGTCACCGGCAACGAAGACGCCTGGCACCGAGGTGTCGAAGTCGGCGCCGCGCGCGACGTTGCCGCGCTCGGTCAACTTCACGTCCAGCTCGGTGAGCAAGCCCGGCTTCTCCGGGCCGACGAATCCCATTGCCAGCAGCACCAAATCGGCCTCGAGTTCGAAGTCGGAACCCTCGACCTTGACGAACTTGCCGTCCTGCATCGTCACCTCGTGCGCCTTGAGCGCGGTGACGTGCCCGTCCTTGCCGATGAACTCCTCGGTGTTGACCGAGAAGACCCGCTCGCCGCCCTCTTCGTGGGCAGCCGACACCCGGTACATCAGCGGGTAGGTCGGCCACGGGGTCGACTCGGCACGCGTGTCCGGCGGACGCGGCATGATCTCGAACTGGTGCACGGCGACCGCGCCCTGTCGGTGCACGGTGCCCAGGCAGTCGGCCCCGGTGTCACCGCCGCCGATGATGATGACCTTCTTGCCCTTGGCGGTGATCGGTGGCTCACCGTCCGCCCCGAGGACGTCGTCACCCTCTTGCACGCGGTTGGCCCAGGGCAGGAACTCCATCGCCTGATGGATGCCGTCCAATTCGCGGCCCGGAATGGGCAAATCGCGCCAGGCGGTGGCACCCCCGGCCAGCACCACCGCATCGAAATCGGCCAGCAACTGCTCGGCGGTGATATCGACGCCGACGTTGACGCCCGCCTTGAATTCGGTTCCCTCGGCGCGCATCTGGTCCAGCCGCCGGTCCAGGACGCGCTTTTCCATCTTGAATTCGGGAATGCCGTAGCGCAGTAGCCCACCGATGCGATCGTCCCGCTCGAAGACCGTCACACCGTGACCGGCGCGCGTCAGCTGCTGGGCGGCGGCCAGCCCCGCCGGGCCCGATCCCACCACCGCGACCCGTTTGCCCGTCTTCTTGTCCGGGGGCAACGGCACCACGAAGCCTTCCTCGAAGGCCCGGTCGATGATCTCCAGCTCGATCTGCTTGATGGTCACCGGATCCTGGTTGATGCCGAGCACACACGCCGGTTCGCAGGGTGCCGGACACAGCCGGCCGGTGAAGTCGGGAAAGTTGTTGGTGGCGTGCAGCCGCTCGATCGCATCGTGCCAGCGGCCCCTGCGCACCAGGTCGTTCCATTCCGGGATCAGGTTGCCCAGCGGACAACCGTTGTGACAGAAGGGAATACCGCAGTCCATGCAGCGGGTTGCCTGCTGGCGCAGGGTGTTCTCGTCAAAATCTTCGTAGACCTCGTCCCAGTCCCGCAACCGTAACGGGACAGGCCGGCGCTTCGGCAATTCCCGATGTGTGAATTTCAGGAAGCCGCTCGGATCAGCCATGCGCGGCCGCCATGATCGCCTTGTCGACGTCGACGCCGTCACGCTCGGCCTCGGCGATCGCCTGCAGGACCCGCTTGTAATCCCGCGGCATCACCTTGGCGAAATGCCGCCGCTGCCCGGCCCAGTCGGCCAGGATGCGCTGCCCCACCGCGGAATCGGTGGCGTCGACGTGCGCCTGAATCGCGCCGTGCAGGTACTCGACGTCGTCCTCATCGAGGCTGTCGAGCTCGACCATCTCGGCGTTGAGATTCTCCGGCAATTCGCCGTCCGGGTCGTAGACGTAGGCGACGCCGCCGGACATACCGGCCGCGAAGTTACGGCCGGTGCGGCCCAGAATGACCACCTTGCCTCCAGTCATGTACTCGCAACCGTGATCGCCGACGCCTTCGACCACCGCGTGGGCGCCGGAGTTGCGGACCGCGAACCGTTCGCCGACCACGCCGCGCAAATAGACTTCCCCGCTGGTGGCACCGAACAGAATCACGTTGCCGCCGATGATGTTTTCCTCGGCGACGTAGTCCTGCGGCGCATTGTCGGACGGCCGCACCACGATGCGCCCGCCGGAAAGGCCCTTGCCGACGTAGTCGTTGGCGTCGCCGTAGACGCGCAGCGTAATTCCTCGGGGTACGAAGGCGCCGAAGCTATTGCCCGCGGACCCGTCGAAGGTGATGTCGATGGTTCCGTCCGGCAAGCCTTGCCCGCCATAGGCTTTCGTCAGCTCGTGGCCGAGCATGGTTCCGACCGTGCGGTTGACGTTGCCGATGGTGGTGGAGAACCGCACCGGCTTGCCGGAATCCAGTGCCTCGCGGCTCATCACGATCAGCTGCTGATCGAGCGCCTTGTCCAGGCCGTGATCCTGGCGCGAGCTGCAGTACAGGTCCTGGTTCATGAACGCCGATTCCGGCTCGTGCAGCACCGGCGTCAGGTCCAGCCGGTGCGCCTTCCAGTGCGCGCGCGCCAGCGTGGTGTCGAGCGAGCCCACCTGCCCGACGGCCTCGTTGAAGGTGCGGAAGCCCAACTGCGCCATGTACTCCCGGACTTCCTCCGCGATGAACATGAAGAAGTTCTCGACGAACTCGGGCTTGCCGTTGAACCTCTCCCGCAGCACCGGGTTCTGGGTGGCCACCCCGACCGGGCAGGTGTCCAGGTGGCATACCCGCATCATGATGCAGCCGGAAACCACCAGCGGGGCCGTGGAGAAACCGAACTCCTCGGCGCCGAGCAGTGCGGCGATCATCACGTCGCGGCCGGTCTTCAGCTGACCGTCCACCTGAACCACGATCCGGTCGCGCAAACCGTTGAGCAGCAACGTCTGCTGCGTCTCGGCCAGACCCAACTCCCAGGGCGCGCCCGCGTGCTTCATCGACGTCAGCGGGGTTGCGCCGGTACCGCCGTCGTGACCCGAGATCAACACCACGTCGGCGTGCGCCTTGGATACACCCGCGGCCACGGTGCCGACGCCGTTCTCGGAAACCAGCTTCACGTGCACCCGGGCGGACGGGTTGGCGTTCTTCAGGTCGTGGATCAGCTGCGCCAAGTCTTCGATGGAGTAGATGTCGTGGTGCGGCGGCGGTGAGATCAGCCCAACGCCCGGGGTGGAGTGCCGGACCTCGGCCACCCACGGGTACACCTTGTGCCCCGGAAGTTGGCCTCCCTCACCGGGTTTGGCCCCCTGCGCCATCTTGATCTGGATGTCGGTGCAATTGGTCAGGTAGTGCGAGGTGACGCCGAACCGGGCCGAGGCGACCTGCTTGACCGCGCTGCGCCGCCAATCGCCGTTGGGGTCGCGATCGAAACGCTTGACGTCCTCGCCACCTTCGCCGCTGTTGGATCGCCCGCCCAGGCGGTTCATCGCGATGGCGAGTGTCTCGTGCGCCTCGGCGGAGATCGATCCGTAGCTCATCGCCCCCGTGGCGAAGCGCTTCACGATTTCACTGGCGGGCTCGACCTCGTCGAGCGGAACCGGCGGGCGCACACCCGCACGGAACTTGAGCAACCCGCGCAACGACGCCATCCGCTCGCTCTGGTCGTCGACCAGACGCGTGTAGTCCTTGAAGATCTTGTACTGGCCCGTGCGGGTGGCGTGCTGCAGCTTGAAAACGGTCTCCGGGTTGAACAGGTGGTACTCGCCCTCACGGCGCCACTGGTACTCGCCGCCGACCTCGAGCTCGCGGTGGGCGCGCTCGTCGGGCCGATCCAGGTACGCCAGCCGGTGCCGGGTGGCGACGTCGGCGGCGATGTCGTCGAGGGTGATGCCGCCGGTCGGGCAGCTCAGCCCGGTGAAGTATTCGTCGAGCACGTCCTCGGAGATGCCCACCGCCTGGAACAGTTGCGCGCCGGTGTAGGACGCCAGCGTCGAAATGCCCATCTTGGACATCACTTTCAGCACACCCTTGCCGGCGGCCTTGACGTAGTTGTTCAGCGCGGTGTGGCGGTCCATGCCGTTTCCGGAACCGTCGATCACGCCGCGATCGATCATGTCTTCGATCGACTCGAACGCCAGATACGGGTTGACCGCGGCGGCGCCGAACGCGATCAGCATCGCCATGTGGTGGACCTCGCGGGCGTCACCGGATTCGACCACCAGGCCCACGTGGGTGCGGGTGCGGTCGCGCACCAGGTGGTGGTGCACCGCCGACACTGCGAGCAGCGACGGAATGGGAGCCAGCTGCTCGTCGGACTCACGGTCGGACAAGATGATGACCCGCGCACCATCGGCGATCGCCGCCGATGCCTGGGCCCGCACCTCATCGAGCGCGGCCGCCAGCCCGGCGCCGCCCTCGGCGACCGGGTACCGGCAGCGAATCACCTTGGAGCGCATGCCGTGTGGACGACCGTTGACCTTGTCCTCGGGGTCGAGGTTGACCAGCTTGGCCAGTTCGAAATTCCGCAGAATCGGCTGTGACAGCGAGATCTGGTGACAGGAGTGCTCGGTCGGTGTGAGCAGATCGCGCTCGCCGCCGGTGGTGCCCTGCAGGCTGGTCACCACCTCTTCGCGAATGGCGTCCAGCGGTGGGTTGGTCACCTGAGCGAAGAGCTGGTGGAAGTAGTCGTAGAGCATCCGGGGGCGCTGCGACAGCACGGCGACCGGAGTGTCGGTGCCCATCGATCCGATCGGCTCGGCGCCGGTACGGACCATCGGCGCCACCAACAGGTTGAGTTCCTCGTAGGTGTAGCCAAAAGTCTGCTGCCGCCGGACAAGTCGCTCGTGGGGCATGCGCACGTATTTGCCCGCCGGCAATTTGTCGATCGGAACCAGTCCCTTGTCGAGCCACTCCTGGTAAGGGTGCTCGGCGGCCAGCTCGGCTTTGATCTCCTCGTCGGAGACGATGC
Source organism: Mycobacterium sp. SP-6446 (assembly GCF_001954045.1). Taxonomy (NCBI): domain Bacteria; kingdom Bacillati; phylum Actinomycetota; class Actinomycetes; order Mycobacteriales; family Mycobacteriaceae; genus Mycobacterium; species Mycobacterium sp. SP-6446. The sequence continues at coordinate 23,250 of NZ_MBEM01000103.1, forward strand.
GGCCCTGCGTGGTGTCGACCAAGAACATCCGGCCCGGCTGCAGCCGCATCCGGCGGACCACCGTCGAGGGGTCCAGGTCCAGCACCCCGGCCTCGGAAGCCATGACCACCAGGCCGTCGTCGGTCACCCAGATCCGCGACGGACGCAAGCCGTTGCGGTCGAGCACGGCGCCGACGACGGTACCGTCGGTGAAGGTCATCGACGCCGGGCCGTCCCACGGCTCCATCAGCGACGCGTGGTACTGGTAGAACGCCCGCCGTGCGGGGTCCATCGCTTCGTTTCGTTCCCAGGCCTCGGGGATCATCATCAGCACCGCGTGGGCCAGGCTGCGGCCACCCAGGTGCAACAGCTCGAGAGCCTCGTCGAAGCGCGCGGTGTCGGATGCGCCCGGCGTGCAGATCGGGAACAGCTTCTCCAGGTCGTCTTCCGACCCGAAGATGTCGGTCTTCATCAACGCCTCACGGGCCCGCATCCAGTTCTCGTTGCCGGTGACGGTGTTGATCTCGCCGTTGTGGGCGATGCGGCGGAACGGGTGGGCCAGCGGCCACGACGGAAACGTGTTCGTCGAGAACCGCGAATGCACGATACCCAGCGCGCTGGTCAGCCGATCGTCTTGCAGGTCAAGGTAAAACGCCTTGAGCTGCGGCGTGGTCAGCATTCCCTTGTAGACCAGCGTCTGGCCCGACAGGCTGGGGAAGTAAACGGTTTCGCGGCCCGGTCCGTCCTGGCCCGGGCCTTTGGTACCGAGTTCGTGCTCGGCGCGCTTGCGGACCACGTAGGCGCGGCGCTCCAGGGTCATGTCGGAGGCTCCGGCCATGAACACCTGCCGGAACGTGGGCATCGCGTCGCGGGACAGCGCGCCCAGCGACGAGTCGTCGGTCGGCACATTTCGCCAGCCCAGCACCTGCAGGCCCTCGGCTTCGGCGATCTTTTCCACCGCGGCGCAGGCGGCCGCGGCGTCCCGCGACGACTGCGGCAAAAACGCGATGCCGGTCGCGTAGCTGCCGGCGGGCGGCAGCTCGAAGTCCACGACCTCGCGCAAAAACGCGTCCGGGACCTGGATCAGGATGCCCGCGCCGTCTCCGCTGCGCGGCTCGGCGCCCTGGGCCCCGCGGTGTTCAAGGTTGAGCAGCGCGGTGATCGCCTTGTCGACGATGTCGCGACTGCGGCGGCCGTGCATGTCGACGACCATGGCAACCCCGCACGAATCGTGCTCGAACGCGGGGTTGTACAACCCTGCGCGCTTGGGCGTCATACGCACCTGACCCTTCACCAGAACTTCCTGCACGGCCGTTGTCTGCGGCTCCGGCGGGGCCGCACCCGGAGGTTGCGGGCTGAACCCCTTTGGTCTTGTCGATAGGCTGTCCCCAGGCGGATATGTTCCGGTCAGGGAATCGTCCGTGCTGCGCTGAACGGTGGCGAGTACCCGGTCTCGACAAGTCGTAAAACGATATGACAAAAACCGCCTGACATGCCAACTTCCCCAAGTCTAACCTGCGAGGTAGCGCCACCGTAAATTCGCAGCAGGAGACTCTCGACACGGTCTCGACATGCTGTTTTGGCGCCGGTCTTTGGGCCACCGCGGTGCCGCCGCGACAGGCCGCCCGCCGCCCCCGGCCGCCCCCGCTAGTTTGCTGCGAGCCCGCCCAGCCACGCGCTCGCGCGTTCGCGCCGTCCACGAACCACGGCCGTATCTGCGCCACCGCCCGCGATAAGACGTGGCAGCAATGTTGCCGAGTTTGCCCGTCACCCCACCGGGGCGCTGGCGGAGGACGCCGCTGCCGACCGCGCCGATGCTGCGCTAAGTTTGCACGATATTAATAGGAATCTAAGCCGGCACGGGAGGCGATACTGGACTGATACTGGTCCGGTAGTAGCCCAAGCCCGGCGGTCGGCGACGGGACGGCCGCACCCGAGGAGCCCATGAACGAGCGCGACGAATTTCTGCGCAACCGTCTGCAGCCCGGCCGAGTTGCGCCCGACCCGCTCGATGACGTCGGTGAAGGATCGCAGGTTCTTGTTCGACGTTCGGCC